>CAMDBQ010000043.1 GCA_945889365.1 Legionella genomosp. 1
ATGACTCACGTTAGGACGATGCTTTACTAACTCACCATGACATAATAATGCCAATACAAAAAAGCTAAGCAAATTGACGATAATGAATAACCATGCAGGCATGTGATTTGTTCCAATCATGAATCCAATCACGGGTAGCATCCAAAAAAACAACGCATATCGAACAACCCGGGCATGGGGGATAATCCGATTGCGTGCAAAGGTAATCACGAATGAAAGCAAATACAGAGCCAGCGGCAACACCCAAAACAGAGGCGTTGCAGCAACATCAGTGGAGATATAAAACGTTACACCCATCATTAGACTGCAGGGAATGAAGCTTAAAAACACCCATTTAGCTGGAAGTTGCCATGCTAATTTAAGAGGCGCCTCTCGTCGTACCGGGACTTGTTCGCGGGATCCAGGTTTCACAAGGCACAAAACCCAAAACAATAGAACTAGATAAAGCCCATAAATACCATTCCAGATGTGAAACTGTTGACTCACACCCGAAAACCGCTCAATGACCCACGGGTAACTTAATAAAGCCAGCAAACTGCCAACATTACTGGCGGCATACAAATAATAGGGATCAGCTGCCTGTTTACCGTTTGTCTGACTAAACGCATATTGCAACAACGGAGCAGAGGATCCAATCACCAGCAAGGGTAGCCCCAACTGGAATAATAAATTTTCAAGAATCAGCCATTCGGGAGAACCCGTGCCTAATACAGGCGTAAAGGCCAACGGCAGCGCTGTTAGACTGAGCAAGCAGACACACAGATGAACTAAACGCCAAGACTTAACTTGACTTAAACACCATACATACGCATATGCACTTAACAAAACAGCTTGAAAGAATAGCATGCAAACGGTCCAAACTGCCGGGGTTCCACCGTATACTGGTAATAAGATCTTGCCGACCATGGGTTGGATCACAAACAATAAGCATGCACTTAAAAAGAGACTGATTGGAAATATATATTTATGCATAAAGCCTTATTTGAATAGACCGGTAGGTTGCGGCCTTGGCCCAACCATGTCGCCACTCGAAGACCATGTGGGGCCAAGGCCACAACCTACGACAGATCCCGTGAAGCACCCAACATCCAATGCGCCTTCTGGTGCACAGCAATCCGTTCAGACAACAAACTCACCGTACCCTCATCACCGACAGCTTGAGCCAACGTCATTGCCTTATTCAAATCCTTAACCAGGGTTGCATTATCAGCAGCAAGCTCACTAACCATTTGGTCCGAACTCAAATCAGAATCACCATCTTTAATCGTTTTTAACTGCTCAAACTCTTTAAACGTAGCAGGCGCTTTGTGTCCCATCATCAGCATCCGTTCAGCAACCGCATCAACCGCTTCTGCCAGATCACGGTACTCCAGCTCAAACAAGTCATGCAACGGTTTGAAATGCGGGCCTTTAACATGCCAATGAAAATTCTGGGTTTTAAGATACAGAGCATACGTATCCGCCATAATAATCGATAGTTTATTCATTAAATCACTCATACAAACTCCTTTTTATTAATTCAAATTCTAGTGTAGCATGGCACTCCATTAAATCAATTCCACTTTTTCTTTCGTTAGAAAAATTTGTCATTTTTTCAGCGGCTCCATGCGGTCGCCTTGACCCCGCCACCCAAAATCGTTCTTTTTTAAAGCATTTAATGATACAATGCGCTTCCCAGTCTTTTGGTTGATCAAAATTATGCCAATCCATGAAATTGATATTCAGTTATTTGAAAAAATAGACATGGATTGTCTTGCTTCAGGTTCTCATGCAATGAGTAAAGGAACACTAATGCATTCAAACAAAATTTGGTTTTGTAAAGCCGCGTCTAATGCTTTGCGTGCACGTTATGAAGTATTAGCACAAGAATTTTATCGATTAATTATTTCCGGTCAACCAGAAACACGCATTGCAAAACAACTACAGAATAATGAGTACTTCATTCTTTCAGAAGAAGTCAGTGGTATTCAGCAACTACCGCTTAACAAGCAAGCACGATTTACCAAAGGCGTTTATACTGGATTAGGTGAAATTTTGATTGTGTCTATATTTTTGCATGAAATTGATTTGAATCTCGGCAATGTGGTTATCAATAGTAACAATAAAGTGATAAAAATTGATGGGGACTGGAGCATGGCATCACTGGTTAGGCCTGATTTACTCGACAATAAACCTGCCCAAATAACGCCAAGACTACTTGAAAGCTTACCTTATTTACCGCCATCAGATTATGTTGCACACAATTGGTTAGATATTTGTTCCGGCGGTAATGTTGTTGAAAAAAGCGCTATATTTCATGATGATTTACTAATAGCACCGCATTACATCGCTGAAATCAATCAAGCTATTTTAGGTATTCTCTTATTGCCCAGACACTTCATTCAACAATTTATTAACATGTATATGCTTGAAGATACAGGGAGTTTACTAGATATTGTTCTGATGAGACAAGCCGAATTAAAGGAGAGCGCCATGCAAACGGCGTCATTCATAGCTTACATCACGTCACCAGAAGCAAGAACAACGGCTCGACATCAATTTGATCACATGAAACAATTTTCGGCGAATGATCTGTACCCTATTATACACCCCACCGATCATGGCATGCTTCAACAATCGTTTGATGCATTACGATCTGAATTAATGCCTAACGATCATGGATCACCCAATACTGTTACAGTCATTGATGTACTCGATGGAGCAATCGATCCCCCTACGCTACAAACACCTACATACACAACCAATAAAAATAGATTCTTTAGTTCATCGGCATTCCCAGGGACAAGCGCTTTGCGACTGAATCGAACATACCCTGATTTATCCGCCCTCTAACGAAACGTTGCTCCATCCGGCTTAGCATGTCTTCACCTCGTTGCTAGTGAGGTCTCTCACGCCCCTACATTGCGAAAAAAACCTCATTGAACCAAGCTAAACAAAAGCGCGCCCAATGTCCAATCAATGCCAGTCCCATTTATATGGTCGATGACATTTAATTGAGAGCCTTGTACCTGGTATGTATTATAAATCAAGTCATCAAAATAAACACCATTTGCGCAATAATTAGAAAGGTTTGAGGTGGATTCATCCGGATAGTTGGATTGCAATGTAGACCAGGGTTGATAACAGATGGCATTGATTTTTGATTGAAGAGCACTTTGTGTGGGCGTTTGAAGGATATTGAAGAATTTATAATTATAATAAATCCCCCCAGTGGCAACAAATTTTTGTCCTTCTGTCGGAAGGATATTTTGTGTTACATCCAAGCTATTAATAATATTTGAGTAGATAATAGAACAGGGAGAAAAATTAAAATCGCTGATCTGTGAGTCAGAAGGATAGCCTGTTGGAAAGCAATTGGGCGCGGATGGATAGGTTGTCATTGTGTTAAGGGCTTGATCCTGTCCCAGGCCTAAAAAACTTTGACTATATATTCGATAAAGTCTGTGGTTAATCGTAACAACGACTTCATTGGCGGGTTTACTGGTGTCGGTTGTGGCAAAGGCAATCTGAGTTGAGGCACCACCCATATCAATGGTTCCTGTTGTTTCTGAAGGATGAATGAAATTATTTTGCAAATAATTAACGTCCATCCAACCATAGACCCCCTCCATCGTGCCGCTGATGGTCAGAACATTATTGTCGTTTAATGAAAAAGCATAATTATCATGGATATAACGTCGGACACTCGCATAGATTGCGTCTTGCTGATCTTGTGGTAACAAACGCATCCCAGCGGTAGCTAAAACGCTGACTGGAACCTGGGATAAGTTAACTCCCCTGCTTTGTAAGTCATTGGCTACACTATCCAGTATGGGTTTTAAGGAGGGGCCGGCTAAATCAGGTGTATTTGCATAGGAAGATAACCCTGGTTTGGTCATTTTATTATTTATATCTTTAATCACTGGCACAGGAATCATGGGTAACGATTTTGCATATTCAAAAACATGGGCGCGTGAACCGCTACTGCCAGCATCCACAATAACAGCATACTGTAGGCTAGATGCCATACTCGACAAACTGAACAAGCAGACAAACGTTGTTAGGAACCACGTCATCCCGAGCTTGCGAGGGATCTCATAAACTTGCGACTTACTTTCTACAAGAGATTCATTACTGCGCTCGGGATGACGTGGTGAATATTTCATTGAAATCCTTTTGTGCAAATTATAAGTAATGATAAATAATGCCCTCCATCAATAAGATATTGCCCGATATAGTTGAGTGCGCTTCACATCCGTTCGATCCCACAAAAGCGCAAGACACTAAACAAGCGACCCGAGCCAACGTTGAAAAAGAAATCAGTCTATTTAACTTCACTATATTAATCCCTGTAAAATGGGTGCCTTATTATATAGGAAGTATTTAATTAAACCTATCTTTTAAAAAACAACGCGGGTGTTCAAGGTCTATTGGGGTGTCTTCATCATTATTTCATCCGCTCGCCAGTGCATCGGTAGCCGCAATGTAATCATATCCAAGATCTCGAGCGACGGCTTCATATGTAATCATCCCTTGATGTACATTCAAGCCATTTAGCAAATGATCATCACTCAACAAAGCCAGCTTCACACCTTTGGTCACCAGGCTCAACACAAAAGGCAATGTTGCATTATTCAGGGCGAAAGTTGAAGTTTTTGGTACCGCTCCTGGCATATTGGCAACGCAATAATGTACGACACCATCGTCCATATAGGTAGGTTCATGATGGGTGGTTGGCCTGCTGGTTTCAAAGCATCCACCTTGGTCAATTGCGACATCAACAACCACTGATCCAGGGCGCATGGCTTTTAACATGGCACGGGTTACTAACTTAGGGGCGGCCGCCCCCGGAACCAGCACGGCTCCAATAACCAAATCTGCCGCGACCACGTAATGCTCCAATGCATCGCTGGTGGCATAAATCGTATTTAATTTAGATCCAAATTGAAAATCAAGTTCACGTAAACGCGATAATGATTTGTCTAACACCGTCACGTGCGCTTCCATACCCATTGCTATGCGGACAGCATTGGTACCAACGACACCTCCTCCTATCACCACAACATTACCTGAGGCTACGCCCGGAACACCGCTTAATAAAACCCCGCTACCCCCTTGCGCCATTTCAAGGCAGTGCGCGCCGGCTTGGATAGACATGCGGCCGGCAACTTGTGACATGGGCGTTAGTAAAGGTAAGCCACCATCCTGTTGCGTGACCGTTTCATAAGCAATCGCAGTGACGCCTGATTCTTTCAGCATGCGTGTTTGTTGGGGATCGGGTGCCAAATGCAAATAGGTAAAAATAGTTTGGCCTTCGCGCAAGCGTTTGCATTCTATGGGTTGGGGTTCTTTTACTTTAATGATGAGTTCAGATCGCTGAAAAACTTCATCAGCTGTGTCTACAATTTCAGCTCCTGCAGCATGATAATCTGCGTCAGAAATTCCAATTCCAAGACCAGCATTTTTTTCTACCAAAACAGTTCCACCCGCTCGAACTACTTCTCTCACGCTGCCAGGGACGAGTCCAACTCGATTTTCCTGTGGTTTAATTTCTTTTGGTACGCCAACGATCATGAGAATTTATTCCTTAGTAACGTTCACAAATCCGTTCTAATGTAGGGGCACGCGCCACTAGCCCTTATTGAGATGCAACTGCTCAATCAACTGAGGAACCAACTCAAACAAATCTCCAACCAAACCGTAGGTGGCAATTTGAAAAACAGGCGCATCTGGATCTTTGTTAATGGCGACAATCACTTTTGAATCTTTCATGCCAGCCAAATGTTGTACTGCACCTGAAATGCCGATAGCGATATACAAATTGGGTGCAACAATTTTTCCTGTTTGACCAACCTGGCAATCATTTGGCACAAATCCTGCGTCTACTGCAGCACGGGATGCTCCAACTGCGGCACCCAATGCATCGGCCAAATCGCCTATTAATTTGAATTTTTCAGCACTTTGCAAACCGCGCCCACCAGAAACAACGATTTTGGCATTATTTAAATCAGGACGCACGGATGGTGTTAATTGATGATCAACAAACGTTGTGAGAGTCCAGGTAAATACCTGCCCTATACGTTCGATACGGCATGGTGCTTGAGTCTGTGTTTCGGGGTCAAACGCGGTAGTACGAATGCTTAATACTTTTTGATCATCCAGGACCCGCACAGTTTCAATGGCATTACCGGCGTAGATTGGGTGCTGAAACGTATTTTGGTCAATAATGGACGTTACATCTGATATTTGCGCGACATCAAGTAATGCTGCAATACGGGGTAATGTGTTTTTACCATAGGTGGTTGAAGCGGCCAAAATAATGCTAAACGATGGAGCAAGGGCTGCGACCAACTGACTGGTATTCTCAGACAATTGGTGGGTGTAACACGCATTATCAACTAACCAGACTGTCTCAACGCCCGCTAATGTTGCGGCTTCATCTGCCACGGTTTGGCAATTGTGCCCTACCACCAGCAAAACTGGTTTTGCATTCATCTCCAAGGCTGCTGTGAGCACATTACGCGTTGAAGGCTGCATGGTTTTATTGTCGTGTTCTACGAGAATTAACGTTCGCATGATCGTTCCCTGAATTAAAGCACCTTGGCTTCATGTTGTAATTTATCGAGCAGTTCCTGGACTGATTTAACCTTAATACCGGCACTGCGAGTAGGCGGTGGCGTAACTTTAATAATTTTCGTGTGCTCTTTAAGAGAAAGCCCTAACGAATCTAGCTCCAAACATTCCAGCGGTTTGCGTTTGGCTTTCATGATATTAGGTAGGCTGGCATAACGCGGTTCATTCAATCGCAGATCCGTGCTGACAACAGCAGGCAACTGCACATCGAGGGTTTCAGCTCCTCCATCAATCTCACGGGTCACTTGCATGTGTTTACCTGAAATACTGATTTTGGATGCAAACATGGCTTGTGGCCAATCCAGTAAGGCCGCCAACATTTGTGGGGTTTGATTATTGTCACCATCAATGGATTGTTTGCCCATCAAGACTAATCCAGGTTGTTCATCAGACACAATCTTATTTAGTATTTTGGCGATATTCAGGCTGCAATAAGACGTGTTAGTGCGGACTAATATAGCGCGATCTGCACCCAGAGCCAAACCGTGTCGCAGCGTTTCCTGGCAGGCATCGGTTCCGACACTGACGAGCACGACTTCAGTCGCGACTTGTTGTTCACGCAGACGCAATGCTTCTTCAACTGCAATTTCATCGAAAGGATTCATGGACATTTTGAGGTTCTGGGTTTCAACACCAGAATTGTCCGATTTAACACGTATTTTAACGTAGGGGTCTACTACTCGCTTCACTGCTACTAATATTTTCATCGTCCCTCACACAATCCAAATCGTTTTACAAATAGGCGCGCGCGCCGCATGCCCCTATTTGTAACACGGATATATTCTTAACTAGCAACCTTCCAAGAGCCATCGGCTTCTCTACACGCTTTGCCATAAATCTGTTCTTTCTTGCCACCAATCGTAGCGTGGGTAATATACTCACGGCAAGGCTGTTCGTTGGCATAATATGTGCGCGTTGGTTTTACGCTATATTGATTGCCATTATCTGGATTTTTCCAATTTACGGCTTGACCAACGGGTGCAGTTTCAAGCGCACGCTGCATTTCCATTTTATCTTGTCGATCCATGTATTGACCGATTCGACCACCCAGGTATGCACCCAACAGAGCACCACCAGCCGCAGCAGCAACTTTACCTGCACCACCACCAAATTGACTGCCCAACAATCCGCCTACAACACCACCCGTTACAGTACCTACGCCTTCATTCGTTACCTGTGCGCAACCGCCAAGGAAAACTGAAAGAG
Organism: Legionella genomosp. 1; assembly: GCA_945889365.1. Lineage (GTDB taxonomy): Bacteria > Pseudomonadota > Gammaproteobacteria > Legionellales > Legionellaceae > DDPF01. The sequence goes on from CAMDBQ010000043.1 coordinate 7,819, forward strand.
ACAACGTTGCTATTACTATTTTTTTCATGTTTATCCACCTGTTTAATATTCGTTTATGGGTTAATTCGAGATCTTTGTGTCACTTGACACAATAACTCATACGGAATCGTTCCAGCTGATTTTGCAACCATCTCTATGGGAACATGCTGTCCCCATAATTCTACGACATCTCCGATGCCAACGCCTGGACAATCCGTTAAATCTATCGTTAACATATCCATCGAAACACGGCCCACAATTGGTGCCATAAAACCATTCACCCAAACGGGTGTATTCGCTGAAATATGGCGAGGGTAACCATCGCCATAACCCACCGGAACCACGCCAATAATTGAAGCGCAATCGCTTTGCCAAGTGCCACTATAACCAATTTTCACATGAGGAGGATAATGATGAATCACGGTCACAGCAGATAGAAACCGCATGACGGGCATTAATCCTAGTTCACGACCAATTTGATTTGAAAATGGTGATGCACCGTATAACATAATGCCTGGTCGCACGACATCGGCATGCGTATTGGGCAGCGCCATAATGGCGGCTGAATTAGCCATGCTACGCACAATATTAACACCAAAATTTGGCAAGTCATTAAATTTTTGTATTTGGGCCTGATTATCAGGATGTTCTGCTTCATCGGCACATGCAAAGTGCGTCATTAGACCAATTTCGTCATCAACCCAGGGACATGCACGCAACGCTGTTATCACTTCAAGAACGTCATCCGGTTCAAACCCCAGTCGATGCATCCCGGTATTTACTTTAACCCAAACTTTGATTTTTTTAGCCTGCCGTATGGCCAATATCCATTTTAATTGGCATGCTTGATGAATAACACATTGCAGATTATGGCTAGCAACCAGAGGTAATTCATTGGCATTAAATACACCTTGCATTAGCACACATTCACTAAGACTGCCCAAAGCACGGACGGCCAATCCCTCTTCAAGACTGGCCACCCCAAATGCATCCACACGTCCCTCAAGTACGGGCAATACAAGAGACAAACCACAACCATAAGCATTGGCTTTCACCATTGCGATTACTTTACTATCCGGAGCGCACTGCCTTACACGTTGTACATTGTTCAGTAGCGCTTGCTCATCAATATAAATAAGGGTGGGTCTGGCCATATTAATTGTCGTTTCCTTGATATCCGCTAAATGCCAAATCTTCAAATCGAGTGTATTTACCCAGAAACGCTACACGTACTCGGCCGATAGGACCATTACGTTGCTTGGCGATAATGATTTCCGCACAACCTTTGTCTGGACTGTCTTCGTTGTACACTTCATCACGATAAATAAAGCAAATCAAATCCGCGTCCTGCTCAATAGCGCCTGATTCACGCAAATCGCTCATTACCGGACGCTTGTTAGGACGCTGTTCCAGACTGCGGTTTAGCTGCGACAAGGCGATCAACGGGCAATTCAATTCCTTGGCCAGACTTTTCAGCGAGTGGCTGATTTCCGAAATCTCAGTCGCGCGGTTTTCGCCGCCACTGCCCGACATCAGTTGGATATAGTCGACAATGATCAAACCCAACTGGCCGCATTGCCGCGCTAGACGGCGAGCGCGGGCTCTCAAGTCCATGGCAGTCAATGCCGGCGTCTCATCGATAT
>CAMDBQ010000044.1 GCA_945889365.1 Legionella genomosp. 1
GCTACATTTAATAATATTTCACGCATGCCACGATCATAGGCATTATCCAACGGCAAAAAACGGGGCCCAAATTCATCATCATTCGGCCCAACCAAAGGATTGGTTGGCTGCATATTGATGTGATCTGTGATCAACATTAATTCACCAGGGGGCACATCTTGATGCAATGAACCGGAGGCATTCGTGGCTAAAAAATAATCGCATCCCAATAGTTTTAAGGTGCGGACATATGTTTTCACGGCTTCATTGTTACCACCTTCATAACTATGAGCGCGACCTTGCAAGCAGACAACGCCAACACCAGCCAAATAACCCAAGGCTAATTTTCCACCATGACCTTGTACAGTGGTTTTCGGGAAGCCAGGCAGTTGCTCATAATCGATGAATACGGCGTCATCCAGTTGTTCGGCAAATCCACCCAGACCTGAGCCCAGGATGATGCCGATTTTGGGTTTGAAATTGGGTAAGCTTTGTTTGATTTGTGCAGCAGCAAGGTGTGCATTTGTTGATTTTTCTTGGTTAGTCGTCATGGCTATTTTCATGTTTGCAAAGAAGGGTAGGACTATACTAAAAATGAGAGGATCACGCTAGAGGGGGGAGTGGAACTTGTAGGGTGGACACGTGCTGCGCGCTGAAGTCCACCCTACGAAAACTAAATCTCTGGAGAGAGTGATAGCTCTGCAGTATGCTCATTGTTATCGGCGTTATCCACAACCCGCCGATGGAACATTGATACTTTAGAAACAGGCGTATCTTGATTATGTTCTTCATTTTCAGGCAAATTAATACGTAATTTCTCTTCTTTCTCGACGAATGTTGTCGCTATAAATTCTCTCCATTTTTTTTTCTCATTTTCAGAGTCACGCTGTCTATTTGACTGGCAAAAAACCATCATCTGGTTCCATTCCGGTATTGTCAAGTTTCTCTCAGCAAGTTTAGTCCAGTCGGCAACTGTAGTCCCATCAAATAATTCTTGTGCAGTTACAACCAGCTCGGAAAATTTATTTTGGGCATCTGTGGAGTCAAGCAAACCGATTGTCTTCATAATACCGGTCGCAATGACCACAGCAGGGGAATCTTTAACTAGCTTCAGCGCGTCAACTGTTTGCGTGCCTATCGCTTGAGTCCCTTTTAAAACGTCAAGAATGGGGATAATAGATTTAGGGAATTGATTGCTGATGACTGCCTGAATATTGGCTTTTTCTTGATCTGTATCAAGCAGGCCTGCCGCTTTAAAAGCAAGCAGTATACTGGCAATGTTGGCTCGATTTGCTTGCGCGAATGCTTGATCTTTTGAATCTTTGAGGATGCCATGTTCCACTATTTTGACAACAATTTTAGCTAGCTCATCGGGATCACCGCAGCCTTCTATTGCCGCATAATTATCTTCATTCAGTGCATCTTTGTTATTCAGTAATGACAGTGATTTCACCAGGCTTTGGCTGAAATAAGTGCATTGGTTGGTGGAGGAAGAAAATAAATCGAAAAACCATGTCACATAACGAAACATCGGTGAGCTGGCTAATTGGAAAACCAGTAGCGCAGGACCGGCGTTAAGCAGTTGTGCTGCTAATTTAGGAAAAAGGGTAGAAAGGATAAAGTTCCGAACGCCGGGTTGCTGAAAGTAGAATTTCAGACTATCAAGCGCATCTGGTATTGCTTTTTCTGGTGCTGACATATACATCTCCATTGTTTTAATCATGTAAAAACATTTATTTAGATCGCTGCCTTAATTAGAACAATCCGTGCCCCTAAGAAACGGTCGCGGCTCGTATGTTCTAACTAGGTGCTAAGTATATATGTCAGCTGGGAGAAAAAGCTAGGCTTGAAATAAAAGTCTGGCTTACGCTTGAAATACATAACCAAAACCCCTGACCGTTTTAACCCACGGTTCACCCGTTGGGTTATCACCCAGCTTATTGCGTAGATTGCTAATATGGACATCAATGCTGCGATCATAGGCGGTGTATTTGCGACCCAGGGCGTACTCTGTGAGCTCTTCTTTGGAAAAGGCTTGGCCCGGTGATTTAATCAGCGTTTCCAGGATGTTAAATTCAGTATTGGTTAGTTCCAACTCTTGATTAGACACCATAACCTGGCGCTTAGCGCAATCAACTTTGATATAGCTGTGCTCAATTAATGAGCGATATGCGGGGGCTTTTTGGGTTCGTCGTAAAATGGCACGTAGTCTGGCCACTAACTCATGTGGATTGCAGGGTTTAGACAAATAATCATCAGCGCCCAGCTCAAGCCCTACAACGCGATCGACATCATCACGCCGAGAACTTAACATCATCACCGGCGTGTCTAAATGTTCGCGAACAGCTTTTAATACGTCAAATCCATTCATTTTAGGTAACATAACGTCTAGAATGATGGCATCAAATGTCTGATTAAGGGCTTTTTTAACGGCCCGTTCGCCGTCATGAACACTGATTACATTGAAACCTTCTTGTTTCAAGACTTGAGTCAGAATGGTGGTTAGCTCAGGGCTCTTATCTACGAGCAAGATCGCGCCCTTCATTCAGGAGTCTTTTTTGGAGGAGGGTTGATTAGTGCATCATCAGGGCGTCGATCAAAACATTCAAGCAGTTTAATCCGTCTTGCATCCGCATTTATGACTTTAAATTCAAACTGGTCAATCATAATGACTTCGCCGCGCTTGGGTAAATGACCGAAATTAGTCATGACAATCCCGCCAATGGTGTCATACGATTCATTGCTGAAATTTGCGTGTAATTGTTCATTAAATTCATCAATTGGGGTATGAGCCTTGATGATATAATGCGCGTCAGAATGCTCTTTGATGTAAGCTTCTTCATCGATGTCAAATTCATCTTCAATATCCCCGACGATTTGCTCAATGATGTCTTCCAGGGTAACAAATCCGGATACAGCGCCGTATTCGTCAACCACAATGGCCATGTGATTTCGGTTGACACGAAATTCGCTAAGCAACAAGTCTAACCGTTTGCTCTCAGGTATAAACGTAGTTTGACGAACAATATCCAGCAAATCAAATTCGACGGGTTCTTGAGCCTGAAAGCGAAGTAAATCCTTCGCATGCAAGATACCTACAATGCCATCATGGGTATCGCCGGTTACCGGAAAGCGTGAATGACCTGATTGAGTGACAATTTTGATGACCTCATTTAACGGGGCATCTTGAGAAACGCAGGTCATTTGCTTTTTGGGGAGCATAATGTCCCTGACTTTCATTTGAGCGAATAAAATGGCACCTTCAATCATGGCCAGGGTTTCAGAGTCTATTAGAGCGCGGGCATGTGCATCACGTAGTAAGCTGATTAATTGTTCTTTGTTTTGCGGCTCTATTTGCAAAAACTGTTTTAGCCGTTCAAACCAAGAACGGGTCTCTTCGTCGTTATTCAATCTTGTTGTCCTCATCCTGATAGGGGTTATCTAAACCGAGTTCTGCTAGCAATTTGATTTCCAATGTTTGCATGATGGTCGCATCATCTTCTTCAATATGATCATAGCCTAATAAATGCAATACACCATGGAGTACGATAAGGGCCCAGTGCGCAGTTAATGATTTATCTAACGCAAGGCTTTCCTGTTGTAAAACGGCAGGACAAATAATGATGTCGCCAAGTAATGGCACATCCAGTATAACGCCTTCAGGAATATTGGCAGGAAAGGCCAACACGTTGGTCGGCTTATTTTGTTTGCGATAGAAATGATTCAGGTGTGTGATTTCTTCAAGGTCAACTAAACGTATGGTTAGTTCAGCAGAATCACACTGGGTTGCAAGCGCAAGTTGAGCCCAACTGATTAATGCCTCATCAGTGACGGGAATGGCTTCATTGCAAGCATGTTGAATTTCAATGTGGTATTTCATCAGGGTGAGTTAATTATCCATTCTATTTGTTGTTTTAAATCGATTGCTATACTGGATAGCTCCTCAAAGCGTTCGCTCTCGTAAATATTTTCACCGGGATTGCTTTGTTGAAGCGATTTAATCGCAGCGTCGCGTGTAGTATATAACCAAGCAATCTGGGGTGCAAATAAATGCAGCATTGACTCAACCCATTGATCGAGAATCTGCCAGTAGGGGTCGTCAGTCAGCGTCATGTCGAAGCGTTTGATGAAGTTTGACGCATGTTTTGCATCGTACCATATTTCAGATGATACCCAACGGTTAACGGTAAACAAACGAATGGGTTGACCTAAGTTATTCATTGAAATGGCAATAATGTGCGTCATTGGGTTATCTATGTGTTTATCCCAGTCATCTAGTGGTGTAGGTTTAATATGTTTTGGAATGTGTTTATAACGTAGAAAACAATGGAAATGACCGTGTTCAGTGCTTTCAAAATTTTCTCGATGACAATGATAGAAATATTGGGCCCCCGTTTGTCGATCGATACGATCTCCTTTGGGATAGTGACTCATGGACTCATGTTGGTCTTTGTCTTTAAGCGTGTAATGCAGGATGCTGTTTCCTGTGGGGTTGATTATTTGCTGCTGTGCCGTGAGCAGTTTTTTGATTTGACGTAATAATCGGGCTTTTCGCCACTGAGAAATCACAGGCAAATTAAATGTCGATTCTGTAGGCATAAATCATATTTTGATGAGGTTAATGAAATGGACGTGCAAGGTCTCACGACATCCTCCACATTCGCTCAGGATGTCGTGAGACCTTATATTGGCTATTACTAATTGCCGCTGCAGTCGATGCTACCAGAACAAGCGCCTTTGCAGCCTTTGGATTCAGAACCAGCGCAAGCGCCTGTGCAATCAGAACCAGCGCATGTTGCTGCAGCAGTTGTAGCTGAATCATCTGCATAAGCAGCAGGTACTATAGTAGCCGTAGATAATGTAGTTAATAAAGCAGCTATAGCCAAAGTAGATTTTTTCATGATTATCATCCTTGTGTGTTTTAAAAATCAAAGTGTGTTTAAACATCGTAGGTAATCTAACAGATGTTTAAATGATTATAGATGCAAAATTAGAAAAAAAAAGGGTTTATTTAATAAAATGTGAAATATCGAGTATACTGAAGGCTTTCTACTTCCAATTCTCTAATGGATTTATGATTGATTTGCATTGTCACAGCCATTTTTCTGATGGTGCGCTAAGCCCTGAATCGTTACTTCAAAAGGCTCTAGACGCAGGTATTCATGTTCTGGCGTTAACAGATCATGATACCACCGCCGGTCTTGCACGATTACATGAGGCTGCTTGTCATACCAATATAAAAATTATTGACGGGATAGAGCTCAGTACTCGCTGGAAAAAACATGATATTCATATTCTGGGTTTCAATATTACTCCTGATAATGAACATCTATGTGTGTTGATCCAGCAACAAACTGAAAGCCGTATCGCTCGAGCTCAACAAATAGGAACGTGTCTTGTGGATTTCGGAGTGAAGGATGCTTATCTAAAGGCGTGTGAAGTGGCAGGACATGAGCGGGTTGGTCGACCCCATTTTGCTCAGGTTTTGATTAATGAAGGAAAGGCTTCTGATATGCAAACGGCATTCAAGCGCTTTTTGGGACGAGGTCGTGGAGCGTATGTTCCAACAGCTTGGTTAAGCATTGAGGCTGCGGTTGAAGGCATTGCACAGGCAGGGGGGCAAGCCGTGATAGCCCATCCGCTCAAATATAAATTGACCCGCTCAAAATTGCATGCGTTAATCAGTGAATTCAAACTCGTTGGTGGTGTTGGTATTGAAGTGGTGTCTGGTGAAATGACGGTGTCGCAAATCAATGAGTTGGCCGGATTGTGTTTGCGATTTGAGCTATTAGCCTCTTCAGGCTCTGATTTTCATCATGAAATGTCACGTATAGGGCTGGGTCGGCAGCAAAGGTTACCTGCAAACTGCACACCTATTTGGAACGGATGGAATATTTAACGGAATTTTTAACAGGGATTTGTGTATTATGAGTCAACTTTTTGCAATACATCCAGATAATCCTCAAGCACGCTTGCTGCGTCAAGCGGCTACGATTATTGAGGAGGGTGGTTTAATTGTTTATCCAACGGATTCAGGTTATGCCCTGGGTTGTCTTTTGGGTAATAAATCCGCCCTTGAACGTATTCGTCGTTTGCGACAATTGGGTAAGGATCACAACATGACCTTGGTTTGTCGTGATTTGTCACAATTAAGTGCTTATGCGAAAGTGAGCAACCCCATTTTTCGTTTATTGAAAGCCTTCACACCCGGCGCCTATACGTTTATTTTAAATGCAACCAATGAAGTGCCTCGGTTGATGTTACACCCTAAACGTAAAACACTGGGCTTACGCGTTCCTGAAAATGTGATTACTTTGGCATTATTGGAATGCCTGGATACGCCGCTGATGAGCACGACATTAATCTTGCCTGGTGCTGCAGCTCCGTTGAGTGAGCCTGAAGCGATTAAAGATTTATTGGGTGACCAAATTGATTTGATCATCGATGGTGGAAATTGTGGTCAAGAGCCAACCACCGTTGTCGATTTGACTGGGGATTATCCTGTTATATTGCGCGAAGGGAAGGGCGATCCTGAACCGTTTAGGTAGTGTTTTTGTGTGTTTTTTTATTAGAGTAGAGGGTTTAAATGTCAGTTTTTAGCAATAACAAACGTGTTGTTTCAGGCATGCGCGCCAGTGGTGCTTTGCATCTGGGGCATTACCACGGCGTGATTAAAAATTGGGTTAAACTTCAATATCAATACGATTGTTATTTTTTTGTTGCCGACTGGCATGGCTTAACCACTCATTATGATGAGTCAGGCAGTATCGAGCAAAATTTATGGAGTATGGTTGTTGATTGGTTGGCCTGTGGTGTTAATCCTGGTTTATCGCGGCTTTTTATCCAGTCATGGGTGCCTGAACATGCCGAATTGCATTTGTTGTTGTCGATGATAACGCCTATGGGCTGGCTTGAACGCGTACCTACTTATAAAGATCAACAACTGAAACTGCATGAAAAAGATTTATCTACCTATGGTTTTTTAGGATACCCCTTATTACAAAGTGCTGACGTATTATTGTATAAAGCCGACCTGGTTCCCGTTGGTGAAGATCAGGTTTCGCATATTGAGCTGATACGCGAAGTTGCTCGACGTTTTAATCATTTGTATGGTCGTGAGCCCAATTTTGAGGCCCTTGCCATTGAAGCCATTAAAAAAATGGGCAAGAAAAACGGTAAGTTATACGAGCAGTTGCGCAGGTCATTTCAGCAAGATGGATGTCATGAATCATTAAGCACAGCCCGTGCGTTGTTAACAACGCAACTTAATTTATCCATTGGTGATAAAGAGCGTTTGCTAGGGTATCTGGACGGCGCTGGTAAGATTATTTTACCTGAACCTCAAGCAATGTTAACAGAACATGCTAAAATGCCAGGCTTGGATGGCCATAAAATGTCCAAGTCATACCATAATACAATTAGATTGCGAGAAGATCCGGCAGTTGTTGAGAAGAAAATATTGACTATGCCCACCGATCCTGCACGCGTTAAGCGCACGGATCCAGGTGAGCCTGCGAAATGTCCGGTATGGCAATTTCATCAGGTTTACTCCGATGCGGCCGTCAAAGATTGGGTGCAAACAGGATGTCGAACGGCAGGGATTGGATGCATTGATTGTAAGCGGCCAATAATTGATGCCATCAATCAAGAGTTAATGCCCATTCAAACCTCAATTAAAGACTATGAGGCTGATTTGAGCTCGGTTAAGCGCATTGTGGCGGATGGAAGTGAACGGGCCCGCGAAGAGGCTGCTAAGACTTTAGATGACGTCCGCGAAGCAATGGGACTGGATTATTAATTGGGGGTTCGCAAAGACGACTGATTTAAACTCCCACATACAGGTACAATAAATATGAGTAGTGAACGATTACAAAAGATACTAAGTCAAGCAGGGTTAGGGTCCAGACGAGAGATGGAACGCTGGATTGAAGCCGGCTTGATTCAAGTGAATGGACAGCCTGTCAAGTTGGGTGATTCCGCAACGGCGGATGATAAAATCAGCGTTAAAGGCCGGATCATTGATAACCCGCTAAAAATTGTTTCCAATACACGGATTTTGCTTTATTACAAACCTGTTGGCGAGATTTCCAGTCGAAGTGATCCAAAGCACAAGCGAACCGTATTTGATAATTTGCCCCATTTAAAACAAGGTCGCTGGGTGCAAGTGGGGCGCCTCGATATCAATACATCAGGTTTGTTAATTTTTACGAATAATGGTGAGCTTGCCAATCGATTGATGCATCCTAAATTTGAAATAGAACGTGAATACGCTGTGCGTGTTTATGGTCAGGTCAGCGCGGATATTATTGCAGCACTATTAAAAGGGGTTCCTTTTGACGAGGGAATCGCCAAATTCAAGGCAATTGAATTACGTGGTGGTGAAGGCACAAATAGCTGGTATCACGTTGTGTTAAGTGAAGGGCGTAATCGTGAAGTTCGACGGTTGTGGCAGTCACAAGGCGTGGAAGTAAGCCGCTTGGTTCGTGTGCGATACGGAAAATTCCAATTACCCAGATCCTTGGATCGTGGTGATTTTGTAGAATTACCCATTAAAGATGTGGATGCGTTTATCGCATCGTTGTAACCCCAAAATACGAGATGTACCATGAGCAGAAGAAGACGACAACAACGCCTCCCAACAACCCCCGTCAGTGCAACCATTGAAAAGTTTAGTCATGATGGACGTGGTATCGCACGAATTGAGGGAAAAACAACATTCATTGAAGGCGCACTCCCTCAAGAAACGGTTATGTTTCAATACACCATGAAAAAAAGCGATTATGATGAAGGCGTTACCGTCTCCATTGTCGAGCCATCCCCGCAGCGGGTTGAACCCAATTGTCCTCATTACGCCCTTTGTGGTGGCTGTTCACTCCAGCATTTAGATGGACAAGCACAAATTCATGAAAAACAAACCCTGTTATTGGATGTTTTGGCTCGAGTGGGTCATTGTCAACCGGAAACGGTTTTACCACCATTGACCAGTGCACTCTGGAATTACAGAAACAAAGCGCGTCTCAGCGTGCGGTACGTTGAAAAAAAACAAGCGACACTTGTAGGGTTTAGAGAAAAAAAGAATCCACGTTACATTACTGAAATCAATCAATGTCCTGTGTTAAACAAACAGGTTGATGCCGAGTTGGTTCATTTACGCCAGTTGATTGACTCGCTTGATGACTCACATTGCATAGCGCAGATCGAAGTCGCCGCTGGAGACACCGATGTTGCGTTGATCTTCAGAAATTTAACGGCACTTACGCCAGCCGATGAAGAAAAATTACGGCAATTTGCACAAACAGCAAATGTCCGTATTTACTTGCAACCCGCAGGACCGGATAGCGTATATTTATTTTATCCTGAAAATGCGGGAACTTATTTAAGTTATCG
>CAMDBQ010000045.1 GCA_945889365.1 Legionella genomosp. 1
TGAGATGGCATTGCATTGTGAGGGGCAAGCTTTGGATATGGACAAACGAATAGCCAATTCAGATGGCGTGAATATCTCCACGTACAATTTCTGCCATGCATTCGCGAATACCCGGGGTTGGGAGGGCATTACGCACAGCAGTCGTCATAGCATTAGCTGTTCGCTGATAGCCAAAGCAGGTGAGCTGATGCAGCGTGATTATGATTATACTACGTCACGCTGCGCTGATAGCCTTCTTTCGATTGATTTGTTGGCTGACAGTGCGGTCAAGCGAGCCGTTGGTCGGTTGGGTGCGCAAAAATTAAAAACACAAAAAATGCCCGTTTTGTTTTCTTCACGTTTGTCAGGTGGTTTGATTTCGTCGTTTATTGGTGCGATCAGCGGATCTAGCTTGTATCGTAAAAATTCATTTTTGATGGATTCAGTAGGGCAACAGGTTTTTCCTGCCGGGATCCGTATTCATGAACAGCCGCATTTGTTGCGTGCCCTGGGCAGCTCCCCCTTTGATGGTGAAGGCGTGCCGACACGGAACAATGTGTTTGTGGACGATGGACGCGTCTGTCAATACGTATTAGGTTGTTATTCTGCGCGCAGGATGGGTTTACAAACCACGGCGAATAGTGGGGGAGTATTCAACTTGACTATTGATCCAACGGCTGGTGATTTCCCTGCGTTATTAAAGCAAATGGGTACAGGTTTGTTGGTTACGGAATTAATGGGCAACGGTGCAAACGGTTTAACAGGAGATTACTCACGAGGTGCTAGTGGATTTTGGGTTGAAAACGGCGTAATCCAATATCCAGTAGAAGAAATAACCATTGCGGGTAATTTAAAAGATATGTTTCGTGCGATTGTTGCAATTGGCAGCGATATTAATCCGAATGTAGCAACACACTGCGGGTCGGTGCTCATTGAGGAAATGATGATTGCAGGTGATTAATTGTGTAGGGGCCGCTAGCCCCTAACCTATTATTTTAATTCTTATCCCGAAATATAATCCGACCTTTGGTCAAATCATAAGGCGTTAGTTCTACTTTCACTTTATCGCCAGTCAAAATTCGAATGTAATTTTTTCGCATACGGCCTGAAATGTGAGCTGTAACAACATGCCCATTTTCAAGCTCTACACGGAACATGGTGTTAGGCAGGGTGTCAATTACCGTGCCAAGCATCTCAATGTGATCTTCTTTTGCCATAGGTCTCTCAGATAATAATTATACTAAAGCGCAAATAGTGCACTAAATTGAACGAAATGGCAATCAAGTATTATTTTTAAATGGTTGGGCCAAGGCCCAACCTACAGCTGGTTGATCGAATTTTAATGCGAAAGCCGTGGAAAATCCGCTCATGATAAAGACAAAACAGTAACCAGGGCTGTAGCGTATGGATTGGGCGGCACGGAAGTAAAAATAAAGGCCATAATGAGCTTTAATGTGCTATAATAATATAGACTATTTTAAAGTTTCTATGAGGGAGAAAAATACCATGCCATTTTACGAAGACCTGGAACGCATTGAAGGCATGTTAGATTCTTGCTTAACCATTAAAGATTGCGGTGAAGGAGCAATTCTCGTCAATGAGGTCATGGTGGATACAAACGCGCAGGTAGAGATGCTGACGCCAACCTTTTTCAGTGCATCTTCAGCAGACAACCCTATGATTAAAACCTTTATGGAGTTTTTCCAGCAAAACGGTATTTTACCCAGAGAAACGCCAGCTATACCTATTATCAGGGATATTCCATTGAGATGCAGGACAGCCAGAGGCGATGCAGCAGCACAACAAATATTATTTGCGCGTTTTTTGGAGCAGGACATTCTAGTCAACCAATGGACCAATATATTCGAAAATGAATACCTTAGAATGAAACATGAAATCGGCGCGTTATATGATAATCCAGCTTTCAATCAATACAAAACAACGAAAGTCATTCGTGACGCCGAAGGAAATGCTTTGACTTCCGGAGGTTATTATATTTTTAGCCAAAAAATATCTGGTATAGATATCGACTTACGCGTTCCAGAAAGCCATGGAATAAAAGATATAGAGGCCGCAGTAGAAAAAACATTGAATGATACTCTGAACTCACAAAAAATATTTATGTCACTCAAGTCTAAATTGCGTGGATTTCAACGCATTGGGTTTAATGTTAGAGGGGTTTCCCAGGGGGCGTTTGCAAACATCGGAGACATACAGAATGCAGATTTAGGTGGCGGACATCAGTCTTTTTTCTTACTGGATAGGTCTACCAAGACAATGTCTTTCATCAATGATGCCGTGGCAGCTCGAGACACGAGTGAAAACGTCCTATTTCTAAGAACTCAACTAGATATCTTTTTGAGAAGCATGGGGGACACCACTGCATATACATTACAGATTCTCTCAGGAAAATCTCGACAACCAGAGGGTAGCAGAATATTAGGGCAACCCTGTAGTATTAGTCAGTTTTGCCATTATGCAGCCGTTTTATCGGGCGTGCCTGTGAGCGAAATCCGAGATACAGTGCCTACAAAAGTGACAACATTACTGTATTTACTTCAATATCCTGGTAAGACACCAGAGTTAACCGGGGTGTTAAACGCACTGGCAGCTCGGCTCGGGCAGAATATGGTTGAGCAACGAACAACACTAAACCCAAAGCGTAATGCAGCTGCAGGTGGGGGCGCTGTAGCATCGAAACCACTCGAAAATATTAATCAGAATTCTATCAGTGCCAGCTTCCAACTCAACTGCATGATGGGCTTGGCTGTTGCCGGAGCGGCTATTCTGTGTGTAGCGATTTGCGCTTTCCCACTGGTTTCTATCCCGATATTGGTTGTTGGTGCGGCATTATTACTGACCAGTGCGGGAATGTTTGCTGGCCAAAAGCCAAATGATGAAAATGATCCACCACACAATGATCAGCAGCGTAACCATTCACCACGATGACTATGGGGTTTTCTTTAGCGCTTCTTTTAGCTGAACGACAACCTCATCAGTACCAGTGGTTTTTATACGCCCAAGCTCCTCTTTAAGTAATCCCAAGCGGTGGGTTTTGTTATCGCCTTTATTTATTGCCTCTTCAATTTGATCTCGGCTTACTGAGTTTTTATCTTGAGTTGACGACAGTAATCCCTGTAGCTCCCGCATAGTTTGGCTTCTTGTTGGGGAGATCCAAGAGAAAATCCAGAAAGAGCTCAAATAACCTAAAAATGATTGTGATTTATACGCGCTTAATATAGTAGTAAACGCTTGTTTAGAAATCGTATTACTTGAGTTATTTTGTGGTGTTATATCGTCACCCCGCGGATCCAATGTACTTCCCTTTCCTAGTAATATGGATGGCTCTATCCGGTCCGACTGAGCAACTTCAGCCAACGATGCACTAGAAGGCTCGCTAACTTTTTCAGATAAGCCTAAGTCTTTAATATTTTTTCGTGCTAAATAGCCACGAACTAAAGATTGAATTTTTATAGCCGATTGATGCCATTCTTTTGGTTCTGCTTGACTCTCTTTACTTGATGATTGAGGATTTTGAGTGCCTATATTAACGGTTAAGTTTTTAGCTTGTTCTTTAATATATCCGCGTAGTTCATGAGGCGATTCAAAAGCATAAACATCTTTTAAAGAAAAAAGACCTTTTCGAGTTAATTCAATACAGTCATCGTCTAAAAAACGTTCAAGGTAGTCACAATTAGATGTTCCGTGTGCATATGACCAACGAAATAGACTATTTATATCGTCAATCGTTACTAGGCCTTCAACAAGAGCGGGTATAAGGTTTTTAGAGGCTAATGTCGTGAGAAAATAAAACGTCGCCCCATCGGATGAGTTTATTTGTTCGGCAGAAAAAAAACCTCCCGTTGCGTATAACTCGACAATCTTAATTATTGTCGCTGCATTATACCAGTCCCTGTACTTTTCTTTAAAAGCCGTCAAATCTATTGTTTGAGCTTTATTGCGTGCAGATGTATCCTGAAAATCTCGTTTAGTGGCTACGATTTTTTGCAGATTAACGTCTTGCCTATGTTTAACATTTTGTTCTCTGTTGATAGCCCACTCTATTCTCATCCGAGCTTTCTGCAATACTGTAAGTGTTTCTTTTTCATCTTTCGATAAAAGTTGGTAAGTTAATGTTGAAAACATGCAATCACCCATTTTGGATAAATAAGCCAGGGTAAACGCTTCGTTTTCAGGAGTTAACAAATTGACGCGATCAAGGCGAGTGATTGTGTATGCAACATCATCTGCTACGGACGAATGTTTCATTAACTGATTTAATCGTTCTTGTGTTACTAGTACATCTTCTGACAATATCTTGAATGCCTCAACCAGGCCATGATAATGACTCAAGTTACATTCAGATTCAGATGGTATATTGAGATTTGCTTTAGCTGCCAGTGATTCAAAGATAAATTTTAATACGTAAGGGTTACTGATCTCATACTCTCCCTTGTTTGGCCAGCTTAAATGCTCACATGCAATATCAAAACTTTGTTGATTAAGACAGTCGTTCTCAAATAAATCTCCAAGATTGTGACCAACAATTTCGACTTCGTTTTCTGTCATTGCATTAAATACCTGAAGATTATTTAGTTCAAGTCCTGCTTCTTCAAATAGCCTAGAGAACGCTTCCAGATACTCATCTCTTGTGGGGATTTTAAAAAAATCAGAGAACCATTCGTCTAATGGATCGTCCAATGATTTGTCAGTTGATACTTGAGTTAAGACTCCGTATGCCTCACCGACTTTTTTAAACAGTTCTTCCTGTTCTGTTTTTATGCTGGTTGCTTTACCTGAATGTCGATCTGGATGGTGCAAAAACGCCAATCTTTTATAAGCTCTTTTTATTTCGTCTTCTGTAGAACCTTTTTCCAGCCCGAGAATAACCAATGCTTCATTTTTATCCATTTTTTTATCCCCAATTATATCCATATTGTTCATTATAGCATTAAATTGAATAGAGTGCCTCAGCACTAACTTTCACGCATGCCCGGCAGTTCTCCATTGCTTCCCCAATGGATGTCCTAATGACCGCGCTCAACATGCTTAAAAAACATACTGCATTTCCAGTCAGATGGTTTTGCTACGTAGCCATGTTTAACGGGGTTGTAATGGATATAATCACGGCCGCGATGTCAGTTGTCTTCATCTCGAATCAAATGCTCCCAAAATCGATTTTGCCAAATATGTTGTTCACGTCGATGATTTAACAATGGTAATTACTCATGATTCATCATTTTCCAGGTGGTTGGATTGTGTCGGGCACCTCGCTACCGCTCCTTTGCGCGATCTGCGACTGAATGAGCAGCATGCCGATCAACTTAGCGAGATTCTGCCGTTCAATCAGTGCGGTGAACAGAAAATTGTGCGAATATTTTTTTTGATAAAGCGTGGAAGGCATTTAAAATATGGGCTTTCATCACTCACCCATAACGGCTGAAACGATATGACGGTTATTGTGATTCAATGAGAAATATGATCCCGAACCGGCGTGCCGGTTCGGGTGTTTTCGGATAAGGAGCCACAGCCCCTAGAGCAACGGAAACGCTGGATTAAGCCGCCATGCCTTTAACGCGAGCACTTAAGCGGCTTTTAATTCTTGATGCTTTGTTCTTGTGTAGCAGGCCTTTGCCAGCGGCTTTATCAATAATGGGTTGTGCTTTGGCATAAGCAGCACGCGCCACTTCTTGGTCGCCCGCTTCTACAGCTTTAAGAACATTTTTAATATATGTACGGTACATGGAACGCGCGCTGGCGTTATGCGCACGTATTTTAATGTTTTGACGTGCACGTTTAATCGCTGATTTAATATTTGCCACTGACAATCTCCGCTAATTCAGGTATAAAAAAAAGGATGATCATGCACAATGTGACTGAAATTGTCAATAGGGCATGATATCATCTCGTTATTAATTAAATGAGAGATCCCGTGATCGAGACTGAAACCATCATTCCCACCAAGCGACAAAGCTTATTACGCTCCACATCACTGGTGTCTATGATGACGCTTATATCCCGTCTTATGGGCTTTGCGCGCGATATGATCCTTGCGCGGACGTTTGGCGCACACGCAGGGATGGATGCTTTTTATATCGCGTTTAAAATCCCAAACTTTATGCGTCGTTTATTTGCTGAAGGCGCTTTTTCACAGGCGTTTGTGCCCGTTTTGGCTGAGTATCAAAAAACCCGTACGATAAACGAGGTTCGTACCTTTTTGGCACGAATCGCGGGCACCATGAGTGTTGTTCTTTCCTTGGTTACGTTGATTGGTGTGATTGCCGCCCCCGTTATTATTTATATTTTTGCGCCTGGGTTTGGCGAAGATTCATCCCGTTCGGTATTGGCAACTGAAATGTTGCGTTTGACGTTCCCCTATCTTATGTTGATTTCGTTGACCGGAATGGCCGGGGCTATCTTAAATACATACGGTTATTTTGGTGTGCCTGCGATTACGCCGGTTTTTTTGAATATCAGCATGATCTTGGCGGCAATATATTTAAGCCCACGTTTTGAGCAACCGGTTGTTGCCTTGTCATGGGGCGTGTTGATTGCGGGTGTTGCGCAATTGCTGTTTCAGATCCCCTTTCTTTTTCACCGAAAGTTACTGGTTAAACCCAGTTTGATGATGAAAGACCCTGGCGTTCAGCGGGTTTTAAAATTGATGGTACCGGCGTTGTTTGGCATATCCATTGCTCAAATCAATTTATTGATTGATACAATTTTCGCATCATTTCTTCAAGTGGGTAGTGTGACTTGGTTGTTTTATACCGATCGCTTGGCGGATTTCCCTTTGGGTGTTTTCGGTGTGGCGATTGCCACGGTGATATTGCCGCATTTATCACGTCGACATGCAGAGCAAAGTGTTGAACATTTTTCTCGCGCACTGGATTGGGGCTTGCGTTTATTGATTTTAGTTGGAGTGCCCGCAGGTTTAGGTTTGGCTATCTTTTCCATGCCGCTGATCGCCAGTTGCTTTACCTATGGTGAATTTTCAGCGCAGGACTTATTGCAAACGCAAAAAAGCATGATAACGATTTCACTTGGGATCCCGGCTTTTATGATGGTTAAGATATTGGCATCAGGATTTTACGCTCGTCAGGATATTAAAACACCTGTGAAAGTAGGGGTTATCGCGATGGTTGCGAACACCATCATGTGCGCACTGTTCGTTTATCCTCTGGCTCATGCGGGGCTGACGTTGGCCTCGGCTTTGGCCGGATATGTCAATTGTGGGGCCTTGTTATATCTTCTAGTCCGTCGAGGTATTTATGTGCCATCAGTGGGCTGGGTGCGTTTTATGCTGCAATTGCTGGTTGCAAGCAGTGCTATGGGTGCTTATTTGTATTGTGTAACCAATACAGTCACGTTTTGGTTGGATAAGCCACTGACGATACGTTTAGGTTTGTTGCTGGCTCACGTTTTCGCAGCATCAATTATTTATTTACTCAGTTTAAGACTCTGTGGAATGACATTCTCACAGTTTCGAGGACAAATGAAGGGGTCATAATGCAAGCCGCTCGCTTTTATAAAACAGGTACAGACCAGGCGTTACCCTTGGTATTTTTGACCATGGCTGATTGTGTTAATGGTCAAATGGAGTCGCTAAGCACGGTTGAGAAAAACTGCCTGGTGACACAACAATTTAAAGGCGCCATTGGTGATGTTGTGATGATCAGCAATAGCGATGGGTTGCCTTCTACGGTTTATATTGGTTCTGGTGACGGCAACGAGGCGTTGGCGACAGCTACGGCAGTTACCCGCATGCCTCCGGGAACCTATTTTGCCCCACAGGGTTTGTCCAAAACAGCGCTTCTGGCGTGGTCATTGGCACAATATTCATTTGATAAATATAAACCCAATCCGTTGTCGCCGCGAATTTTGGCGGTGGACGAGCCGGTGTTATCAACCATTTTAATTGAATCCAAAGCCATATTTCTTGTGCGTGATCTGATTAATATGCCTGCCAATGATATGGGGCCAGAAGAAATGGCAGCGATTGTATCCCATCTCGCCACTGAACATGGTGCTGAATTCAAACAATGGGTGGGTGATGAGCTGGTGCGTGATAATTTTCCAGCCATCCATGCGGTAGGGCGTGCGGCAGCGGCAGCTCCTCGTTTATTATCTCTAACGTGGGGCGATGTAACGCATCCGCGTGTGACGTTGGTTGGAAAGGGCGTTTGTTTTGATTCGGGTGGGTTGGATATCAAACCATCGTCAGGCATGCGTCTGATGAAAAAAGACATGGGCGGTGCCGCTCAAGTGATTGGTTTGGCGCAACTATTGATGTCACATCGTTTGCCGATTCGATTGCAAGTCCTGATTCCTGCGGTAGAAAATGCCATTGGACCCAATGCATATCGTCCTGGCGATGTATTAACCATGCGTAATGGTCTTCGGGTCGAGATTGATAATACCGATGCGGAAGGTCGATTGGTTTTGGCCGATGCGATGGCAAAGGCCTGTGAAGACAAGCCGGAAATATTGATTGATTTCGCCACCTTAACCGGTGCTGCACGCGTGGCGGTGGGCACGGAAATTTCAGCGATGTTTACCAATGATAATCAGCTGGCAAATGCGTTAACTGCAATGGGCGACGAGGTTAACGATCCAATTTGGCGCATGCCTTTGTTTGCAGGTTATGCCTGTATGATTGATTCTACCATTGCAGATTTGGCTAATTCAACAGGCTCTCCTTATGCGGGTGCGATTACTGCTGCTTTATTTTTACAGCGTTTTATAACAGAGCCTGTGTCCTGGGTGCATTTCGATGTTATGGCATGGAATGTTGGCAATAAACCAGGTCGTCCTGAAGGTGGAGAAGCGATGGGAATGTTAGCGGTAGGGCAATACCTGATGGATCGGTTTGGTGTGAACGCATTATAAATGGGGTAGTATTAACAAGACGAGGCACTATTTAGCCCCTAGATTTCACCTGGTGAATTCGCATGACCAGTGCAAATGGGTGTTAACTTTTGCTTCTCTAGCGCTGCTCGTAAAGCGTTATCTAGCTCAGGATCTGAACATTCTATTTTCACAGGGTCCGTCCGGTCATTCCCAGCCGCGATATAAGCGGCAACCATTTTTTCCGCCAAACATTCCGTGTCTGTTGGTCCTTGTGCCAGATCAACGGACGCAGCAACTTTGCCATCACGAGTCACGACCAAAGCATGCTGGCGGATTTCTTCGGAATCTTGTGTAAAACTTTTAATCGTGTATCCATTGTGATTGGGTTCAATTGTAAAGCGGTGTGTCTCAGTCAGGATAGCCGTCGAGAATGTAAGCATGAAGCTTGTTGTGTTGGGCCA
>CAMDBQ010000046.1 GCA_945889365.1 Legionella genomosp. 1
ACCTGCTGCAGGTTGATCAAATTTTAATGCGACAGCCGTGGGTGTGGTATGGTAGTGATGCCAAGCATGGATCCCCGCCTTCGCGCATAGGCGGGGACGACAACTCGTGGCTATGGACTCAAACTGGGCGTGAGTTTCCTGACTTGAGGGTAATGATAAGGCCGCGGGACGTCGAGCCGAGCGGTACATCAGTTACCCAAAAAACCGCTCTATAATCAAACTGACTGGCTTAGCCAATCCCAATCCTTCAATCTCATCCGCCCTAAACCAGCGCCCCGAACACTCAGTAATATCATTCCCTGTAGCACAACTTTGCAAAGACCATGCCATAATATGCAGATGGTAATGACTAAACGAATGTTTGATTTTCATCACATGCCGCAAGTTATCCGTCTGGAGCTGATAGGCGTTTTGAATGTACGACGATGGGCAGACATCCATGTCAATGCTGGGCATGCACCATAACCCACCCCACAGGCCTATGGGAGGGCGTTTTTCGAGGTAAATCATATTTTGTTTATTATGTAACAATACAAATTGTTGATGCTGGGTTGGCAGCGTCTTTTTAGGTTTTTTAAACGGGTAATGAGCCACTACATCGTTCTTATAGGCAAGACAGGTTGTTTGTAATGGACACGAGATGCAATCCGGTTTCTTGGCGCGGCAACAAGTAGCACCCATATCCATAATGGCTTGGGTATAATCAGCACAGCGCTCTTGAGGCATGCATTCATTAGCCAGGTGCCAAAGTCGTTTTTTTACCTGAGCCAAGCCAGGTAATCCCTCGACTAAAAAGTATCGGCTTAACACGCGTTTGACATTGCCATCCAAAATCGCAGTAGCTTTATTAAATGCCAACGATGCAATGGCCGCAGCGGTTGACTCGCCAATGCCGGGGAGTTTTATCAGGTCGTTCAAATTATTTGGAAATTCATCTTGCAGTTCCGTATGAATGATCTTCGCAGACTGATGTAGATTACGTGCTCGACTGTAATAACCCAGCCCTGACCAATGTGCTAATACGTCATCTTCTGGGGCTAAAGCTAATGATTTCACATCAGGAAAACGCGACATAAAATTCATAAAATAGGGAATGACCGTCTTGACTTGCGTCTGTTGCAACATGATTTCTGATATCCAAACTTGATAAGGACTTCGGGGATGCTGCCAAGGTAAATCCTTACGGCCATGCAAATCAAACCAGTGTAAAAGAGGTAAAGTGAATGTTTGGTATGGAGTGGGCATTGTGTTCTTGTATGTTTTATCTTGTGGAATAGTTTACTCTTATGCATGCTGTTTATATACCTAGGATAGATTAAATCTGATTCGAACAAAATTTGATGGATATGTATTGCAATTCATTTTGATGAAGTGATAAACTGGCTGTCCTCTGATAAAAAGAGGGTGTAGATGTTGATGTCTCTTTTCAAGTTGTACTCAGGACGAGTTAATTAGGGGGAGTAGTATGCAACAAAATGAAACGGACGTGATTATACTGAAGCCTACGTCAGCTTTTTTATCATTTCTCGCAGCCCAACAGCCAGATATCGAGTTACCTGATATTAAAGCGTTGCGCACAAATCACACCGCTTATACCATAGCCAAGTGTGACAGTGATGAAGCGACACTCGATGAGGTTGATCGGCATTTCCCTGCCATGTTTCGGCATGAAATATGCCGTTTATTAGGCGAGAGTGCGTGCAATCATTTTGAAGGTAGTTTTC
Source organism: Legionella genomosp. 1 (assembly GCA_945889365.1). Taxonomy (GTDB): domain Bacteria; phylum Pseudomonadota; class Gammaproteobacteria; order Legionellales; family Legionellaceae; genus DDPF01. The sequence continues at coordinate 1,725 of CAMDBQ010000046.1, forward strand.
TTGATTTTTTAATGTGCTTTAAATTCGAGCAGCACTCGCAGATCGTGTTGATGGAGCCATCCATTGATAAAGGTCATCAACTGCTTTGCGTTAAGCCTCGCTCAGTATTATTAAAATGGATGAAAACAACCCTCTCAGAAGAACAAGCCGAACCGCCTGAAGTGTTTGAGCGTATGAATCTGGCTCACATCACTGAGAACGCTACAGTCTTGGTAAAAAACTTCAAGGAACTGTCAGAAATCAAGCCATTTATTCAACATTACTATCGGCCTATTTTTAAAGCTGAAATGTTGCGTATGTGCAGCGATGCTGCTCAATGGCCTGAGATCGATACATTTCAAACGTTCAGACGCTATTTTGCAGTTGAGATTCACACGCAGTTGATTCATTTGAATGCAACATCACCAACATTGCGAGATGCCAATCGCCGTCGCAGTTGCGCCCTTGACGCCTGAGCTGTTGAGCGTCAAGGACTGGCAGCGCGTATCTTGTGCGTTGATCGGTGTTGCTTGTAATGTGTAGGCTTTATCCGTGGTTTGGGTCAGTGACAAGGTATACCAACCCTCGGGTGAAAGCTGACGACACATGACGTCAGTTGTTTTTCCTGTGCCTAGGGTTGCTGTTTGATAGGTCTCGTGCTCAGCATAATAAGTCTCCATACGGCAGGCTAAATCCAGCAGCGCCAATTGTCCATCTGTGCGGTGTGCTCGAATGATGTAATCGCGATAACTGGGGTAGCTGATTGTTGCGAGAATGCCTGTGATAACCAAGACTATTAATAGCTCAATCAGTGAGAATCCTTTGCTCATCAATCTAATCCAACGCGATCTTGATGCTCATCTTCTTTTAGATGATCACGTGCACGGGTAAGATCGTTGAATAACGTGTCACATACATCAGCCGGAATTGGTGTTTTTTGATTTGCCTGCTTGTCTGAATGAATGCGTAGCGATCGTTTTTTATATGCTTTATTAATTTCAGGGCATGGTTCAAATGTAGTGAGCACTTTATTTTTCAAAAATAACCACAACCTCTTGATGGGTATGACAGTAGTCATTTTTTTAAAATGTGAAGTGTTCACTAAAAACAGTACCTTTTGAACCATGCCTGCTTTAGTTATGGCGGTTACTTTTTTAATGGATAACTTTACTTTTGTGATAACCATAATGACTCTCTCCGTGTATGGTAATTGAAATTGAACGCTTTTATTACGATCAGGCGCATGTTAACAACATTGCGGGCTATATTGCAAAATATTTGAATGCGTGTTATGACCAAAACTAACGCTGGTAATCTATCGACCATCTTGTTAAAATGGCACAAAAATAAACAGGAACACAAGTTAATGACAAGCCATTGTGGTTATATTGCACTAGTTGGGCGGCCTAACGTAGGTAAATCTACATTGCTCAATCGAATTTTAGAACAAAAACTCAGTATCACCTCGCGCAAGCCGCAAACGACGAGGCACAGTATTATTGGTATTCGTACGGAAGGCGAGTATCAATTCGTTTACGTTGATACCCCGGGGATTCACCAGGGCTCTAAAAAAGTCATGAACCGCATGATGAATAAAACTGCTATTAGCACGCTGCGTGATGTTGATGCGGTGGCATTTTTAGTTGATGGTACGCACTGGGAAGAAGAGGACGAGTATGTTCTTGGCCTGATCAAAAATATCGACGTGCCGTGTTTCTTGGTCGTCAATAAAGTCGATAAAATTGTTGATAAAATGCAAATGCTGCCTTGGATTGAGGCCATTCGTCAGCGTCATCCATTCACGGCCATCATCCCCATTTCAGCCAAAACCGGTGTTCAGGTTGATGCGTTGCAAGATGCATTGCGTAAGGTTTTGCCAGAAGGCCCGCATATGTATGGTGAGGATCAATTTACCGATCGCTCAATACGTTTTTTATGCGCTGAACTGCTGCGAGAGAAAATTTTCCGTCTATGTGGTCAGGAATTGCCTTATTCAACTACTGTTGAAATTGAAGCGTATAAAGATGAAGGAACGTTGGTTCGAATTCATGCGCGTATTCTGGTTGAACGCGATAATCACAAGCGCATGATCATTGGTGACAAGGGCAGTAAGCTCAAGGAAATGGCGAGTAGTGCGCGTGTTGATATGGAAGGCTTGTTAGGTAAAAAAGTGTTTTTACAATGCTGGTGCAAGGTTAAATCGGGCTGGTCTGATGATGAGCGTGTGTTGAAGTCTTTGGGTTATGATTAATATTGCAGACACATTTCAACCCATTTCATCTCCGGCCAATTAATTATTGCAAATTAAATAAATAAGAACTATGATTTAATTTTAAATCGGATGTGGGTGATGAAAATAGCCGCTTTAAGCACCAATGCACATGAAAAAGAACAGGTCTTAACCAAAGCTGTGCTCAATATGGCCAACTTTTATGAGTTATCCGGTAAAGATTTGAGCTCCATTATCGGCATGAGCGAGGCGAGCACCACACGCTTGCATCAAGGCAAGAAGTTGCTTTCTCCCTATACCAAGGAAGGCGAGATGGCCTTGCTTTTGCTCAGGGTGTATCGAAGTCTTAACGCATTAGTCGGCAACAATCATACAAAGGCAAAGGCCTGGTTAACCAGTGCCAACCGTAATTTTGAATCTCCTCCGATTGAAAAGCTCAAAACAGTCCATGGCCTGGTTGAAGTAGTGAACTACCTTGATGCGATGCGTGGAAAAATATGAATTTGTGGACGTTATGCGAGGGAAACAAGCATATTAAACCGATTAGTGCCGAACCCTGGCGAGTGGTTGAGGCGCAGCATGTTTTAAGCTCTCGGGATCTGGTCGATACATTAGATGAGCATGATATTCTTGAAAGCTTGCTTGAGGAGTCAAAGCCGCCGGTTAACAAAGTCAAAAATTATCTCATTTTTACCCCGTTTCGATACCCGCCATTAAAATATGGATCGCGCTTTGGCTCCACTTTCGAGCCATCCCTGTGGTACGGTTCGCTTGATCTTGAAACAGCATTTGCAGAGGTTGCATATTATCAATTGCAATTTCAAAACAGTACCGCTGCGGATCTGGATTATGTTGATATTTTACTCACCGCGTTTAATACGTCATTGCACACAACGCAGGGTATCGATTTAACGTCTGAACCATTTAATCAATATGCAGAACACATCACGGAAAAAAATACTTATGATTATACTCAGCTACTGGGTTCAGGTATGCGTGAATCAGGCGTTGCAGCGTTTTTTTTCTTCTCGGCGAGAGTGCTGAGTCAATCAAAAAATGTAGCTGCGTTTACCTCGGATGTGTTTTGTAACAAGAAAAGTCAATATGTGTTTAATCAACAGACGTGGGCATGTACGGCTAATAAAAGCGTGGTGGAGTTTACACGAATGGGAATTTCAGGGAAAAGCAGATTTTCATTTGATGGAGGGCAGTTTTAACAATGATCACTGAGGGCCAGCAAGCCTGGGTTTTATATAAGCGCCCCTCCGGTGATACTAGCGCGCAGGTGACTTTTTTCTTGCGTGAAAAAGGCGTGGTTAGTGCGCTATGCAAAGGTGGACGCACGCCGAAAAAGCAATCTTTGTTACAAGCGTTTACGCCATTATGGTTAACATTTGATGTGCGACGTGACTGGCATTATGTTCGTGATCTTGATGTCATGGCGCAATCGCTGCAACTCACGGGTGATTCGTTATTCGCCGGCTTATATGTCAATGAAATTCTCTACCATGGATTGCATCAGCTAGATCCCTGTCCTGCACTCTACGATGCCTATGTACAAACTATGCAAATATTAGTAAAAAACCCAGAACGCTTGGAAATTGAAGCGGCCCTCAGGCGGTTTGAATGGCAATTCCTGTCAACTTGCGGTTATGAATGTTCATTAACGCATGAAGCTCACACATCAATGCCTATCATGCCGGATCATTACTATAATTTTATCGCAGGGGAGGGGTGTGTGTTGGCCAGAAAAGGGATTTCTGGTGATTGCATCCTTGCTATGGCGGAAGACAAACTTGACGATCCCACCGTATTAAAAGCTGCAAAATGGATGATGCGCCGCGCGATAGATCATGCCCTCGACGGGAAACGAATCAAGGCGCGGGAGTTGTATCAGCGACAGCCGTGATAACCTGATTGACATATAAAGCCATGCGAATTAATCTTAACTATAACGGTAACTCCCGACGTCATCCCTCGTAAGCTCGGAATGACGTCGGGAGTGTATATAAAGGATTATACACGCGTGAACTCAAATACCATTCAAATCAAAGCTGATGTGCCTGCAGAGGTTGCCTATATCGTCTCAACTGATGCCTTGAATTTTCTTGCTACCATTGAGCGTGAAACACGTGCTCGTCGTCAGGCTTTGTTAAGTGCTCGTACAATTACTCAGGCTCAATTTGACAGTGGTGTGCGGCCTGATTGTTTGAAAAGTACTGAAAGGATTCGTCAAGGTGATTGGCGTGTTAATAATACTCCGCCTGATTTGTTGGACCGTCGAGTAGAAATCACCGGCCCTGTTGATCGTAAAATGATTATTAATGCGCTCAATAGTGGTGCCAGTGTTTTTATGGCTGATTTTGAAGATTCAAATTCACCGACTTGGTTAAACTGTCTTAATGGTCAAAAAAATCTTTGTGATGCGGTTAGAAAAACCATTGCGTACACTGATCCTGAATCTCGAAAAACTTACCAATTAAATGATACCATCGCCGTACTCATGGTGCGTCCACGTGGATGGCATCTTGATGAAGCGCATGTTTTAATCGATAACAATCCCGTCTCGGCATCCTTGTTTGATGCATTGCTCTACATGTTTCACAATGCTGATTCCTTACGAGAACAAGGAACTGGTCCTTATTTTTATTTGCCAAAACTTGAGTCTCATCTTGAAGCGCGTCTTTGGGCTGACGTATTCAAACAGGCTGAATCACGGCTAGGTTTGCCTTCAGGTACAGTTAAAGTTACGGTTTTAATCGAAACCATCACTGCTGCATTCGAGATGGATGAAATCATTTACGAATTACGCGATTATATTGTTGGATTAAATTGTGGTCGCTGGGATTATCTGTTTTCAATGATTAAAAAATTCAGAGCAGATCCGAATTTTGTTTTCCCGGATAGGCAGTCGGTGACCATGACCTGTGATTTTATGCAGGCTTATGTCACGTTGTTAATTAAAACCTGCCATCAACGTGGCATCCATGCCATGGGTGGGATGGCGGCTCAAATTCCAGTCAAAAATGACAGCGTCGCCAATCAGGCAGCACTAGATAAAGTTTATGCTGATAAGGAAAGAGAAGCGAAAGCCGGACATGATGGAACATGGGTAGCGCATCCTGCACTGATTCCGATTGCGCGGAGTGCTTTTGACAAGATCATGACCGGTGCGAACCAATTGGAACGAATCCCGACAGATGTGAACATTACTGCTGCCGATTTATTATCGGTACCTGCTGGGGCAATTACTGAAACAGGCGTACGAAATAATATCAGTGTTGCTTTACTCTATCTGGAGTCTTGGTTATCAGGCAATGGTTGTGTTCCCATCCGTAATTTAATGGAGGATGCTGCAACGGCTGAAATTTGTCGCGCGCAGCTATGGCAATGGATTAAATTTAGTGTGAGTCTGGATTCTGGGATGACGTTAACTAAAGAACGCTTGCAGCAATGGATAGACGAAGAATATGCTTTAATTTTATCTGATAGAGTTGTTGAGCCCAGTAGCGCACTCAATTCTGCCAAAACATTATTCACCACCATGGTTTTCAATCCTGAATTTGATGAATTTTTAACGATGCCAGCGTATCCCTGGTTAATTAAAAGGACGTAATCATATGAACATTAATGAGCAAATCACCCAATTAAAAAATGAATGGACATCCAATCCTCGCTGGAAAGGGATTTCTCGGCCTTATAGCGCTGAAGACGTGGTTAAATTAAGGCCGTCTTTAGCCGTTGAATACTCTTTGGCAAAACATGGCGCTCAAAAACTATGGGATTTGTTACAGAAAAATGAACCTGTGACAGCGCTGGGTTGTCTAACTGGCAATCAGGCAATACAAGCTGTGCAAGCAGGGCTCCAGGCTATTTATTGTTCTGGTTGGCAAGTGGCGGGGGATCAAAACTCTTCCGGCCATATGTATCCTGATCAAAGCCTTTATCCAGTTGATTCTGTTCCTCGATTGGTTGAAACAATTAATAATGCCCTCAGACGCACGGATGAAATTCATTGCATGAGCGAAGATTATTCCACTGATTGGTATGCGCCTATCATCGCCGATGCCGAAGCAGGATTTGGCGGGAATTTAAATACATTTGAACTGATGAAACACATGATTCGCGCAGGGGCCTCAGCTGTGCATTTTGAAGATCAATTATCATCTGCAAAAAAATGCGGTCATATGGGAGGGAAGGTCCTTGTTCCCACCAGTGAAGCCGTGAACAAGCTGATCGCTGCGCGTTTGGCAACGGATATTAAAGGTGTGTCAACCCTCATCATTGCACGCACCGATGCCAATGGCGCCAATTTGATTACCAGTGATTTTGATGCCAATGACCAACCCTTTTTAACTGGCGAGCGGACCAATGAAGGTTTTTATTATGTAAAACCGGGTATCGAGCAAGCCATCAGCCGCGGTCTGGCCTATGCGCCATACTCGGATATTATTTGGTGCGAAACATCGAAGCCTAATATTGCTGAGGCGCGCCAATTTGCTGAAGCCATTCACGCACAATTTCCTGGAAAATTATTATGTTACAACTGTTCTCCATCCTTTAACTGGCAAGCCAATCTGTCTAGTGATGAGTTGAAAGCATTTAGAGAGCAATTATTTGATATGGGCTATCAATATCAATTTATCACACTGGCCGGCTGGCATGCGCTTAACCTCAGTATGTTCGAAATTGCTAAAGCCTATAAAGAGCATGGCATGCACGCATATTCTGCCATGCAACAACGAGAAATTGCTGCGGAAGAACATGGCTTTCGCGCTACCAAACATCAATCGTTTGTAGGAACAGGGTATTTTGATGCGGTACAAAATACCATTATGCAGGGACAAAGTAATACGACTGGGTTAAAGGGTAGTACTGAGGCGCAGTTTACATAACTTCACCCTCCACTAAGACGTATATGTGATTGCAATGTAGGTTGTGGCCTTGGTCCAACAATGGTATTCACGCGAAG
>CAMDBQ010000047.1 GCA_945889365.1 Legionella genomosp. 1
ACCTGCTCAACCTGCACTCTGACAACCTTTGGCATCGTTTCTGATGACTCACAAGCATCATTTGGCTCTTTATCAGTATTAGCCGGTAAACTCTGTTCTTTCAAGTGCGTTATTGTTTTTTCAAAAAAATTGAACAATAAATCAAACAAGCTATCTTTCATTGTATACACCTCGTATAACCGCCGCGTACTGAATTAACAAAACCCTGCAATTCCAATTCAACCAGTTCACAAACCACTTTTTCAATGCTCAAACCACTGCGTACAATGATTTGATCAACCGTGGTTGTTTCAAAGCCAATGCACTTTACAAGGTTTGTATTCTTGTCTGCAAGTACCTCTTGCGTTTTTATTGCTGCAACGTGTTCGAAGTCTAACCCTAGTTCTTCCAATACATCGTTGCTCGACGTCACTAATTTCGCCCCTTGCTGCAATAAATGATGACAGCCCTTTGATTGCGGGTTATGTATTGACCCGGGAATGGCTAAAACATCGCGATTTTGCTCTAATGCCAGTCGGGCGGTAATCAATGACCCGCTCTTTATTGCCGCCTCAACCACCAATGTGGATGATGATAGACCGCTTATTATACGATTTCTGCGTGGAAAATGTCCAGCGATAGGTTGACTTTGTAATGGAAACTCACTCATTAGCAGGCCATATTGGCATATTCGCTCGGCTAATTTGATATGCCGACGAGGATAAATGCAATCAATACCTGTACCCATAACGGCAATCGTTTTACCACCGGCATCAAGGCTACCCGTATGCGCTTGTGCATCAATGCCCAATGCAAGGCCACTGACGATTGTAATGCCTTTGCCCGCCAACTCAAATGCAAATCGCCGAGCCGTTTCACTGCCGGTAGATGACGGATTACGCGTGCCTACCATAGCGACCGTGGGTTGTTTCAAACAGGATAAATGACCAATAGCATAGAGCACGATGGGTGGATCATGAATTTCTTTCAATAAAGGAGGGTACTCTGGATCGTTCCAGGTTAATAAAAAATGATTATCGGCTTCTTGCCAACGCAAATCGGCATCAATCAGCCCAAGATCAAACGCTGCAATCGACTCTGAAACTTTTGTCGGCAGCCCAGCTTGAATTAACTGTTGAGCCGAGAGCCTAAACAGTTCACTTAAATCAGGCCAACGCACCAGGAGTTTTGCAACGGTACGAGGTCCCATCTGATCGATACGGTTTAACGCGAGAAAATAACGTTTATTGTTCACTTTCATTCCAATCCATTGCTTGCGAGCGCTATATTAGGGATAATACCATGCATTGACTCTTTAAAAACCCTCCCGACATGACGATTCGCAAAATTATTTATCTGCCTGACCCTCGTTTAAGAAAAGTTTCCACACCAGTGCAAAACTTTGATGCTGAACTCCATGCATTGATAGAAGACATGTTTGAAACCATGTATGAGACCAAAGGTGTTGGACTCGCGGCACCACAAATTGGCATTAACATTCGTTTGTCAGTAGTCGATGTGGGCGGGGATCATGGTCAGCAGCTTGTATTGGCTAATCCTGAAATTATTGCTGCAGAAGGTGAATTGGAATACCAGGAGGGCTGCCTGTCTGTGCCGAGTGTGTATGATACGGTTCGTCGTGCTGAAAAAGTTACTTTACGTGCCCAAGACAAATTTGGCGAATTTTTTGAAATGCAAGCTGACGGGTTATTAGGTGAGTGCTTCCAGCATGAGATCGATCACTTGAATGGCAAATTGTTTATTGATTTATTGTCGCCTTTGAAACGAAATATGGCTAGAAAGAAACTGGATAAATTTAAGCGCCATCAACGGTAATTGCCTTTCCCGCGAGTTACCGTCTTCGCTCGCAAAGACGGTCTCAACCAACAACACTGCGGAGCCAAAATAAATGAACCCATTAAACATTGTCTTTGCCGGCACACCCGCATTTACTCTACCCTGTTTGGACGCGCTGGCTAGCTCTAAACATCACTTGCAAGCCGTCTACACCCAACCCGACAGACCGGCAGGACGTGGTCGAGCGGTACACGCTTCTGCGGTTAAAATCTGGGCTGAAGCGCATCAAGCGCCTGTTTATCAACCGTTAAATTTCAAAGACCCACAAGCGATTGCAGATTTAGCCGCTTTGTCCCCGGATATTCTTGTGGTCATCGCCTACGGCTTGATTCTGCCACAGGCAGTACTTGATTTACCGCGCTTGGGATGCATCAATGTCCACGCATCGCTACTGCCGCGCTGGCGGGGAGCATCACCGATTCAACAGGCTATTTTGCATGGTGATCAACAAACGGGTGTTACCATCATGCAGATGGATGCAGGCATGGACACTGGGGCAATGTTAACGCAAGTTGGCTGCCCGATTCATGCCGATGACACGGCAGAACGTTTACATGACAGGCTTTCAGAGCTCTCTGCTACACCTTTACTGACTACGTTGGATTTGCTTGCTGCAGGCCAAGCGCCAGCTACGCAACAAGGTGGTGCCTTTGTAACCTATGCTCCCAAAATTAAAAAAGAAGACGCACAAATCGATTGGCGTAAACCGGCCATTAAAATTGACCAACAAATCCGTGCATTTAATCCGTGGCCAATTACTTGGACACAAGTCGGGGATGAAGTATTACGAATTCATCAAGCACGTATCATTGCTCAGCCATCAACACAGGCACCAGGGACCATCTTGGTAATTGATAAACATGGCATGCTGGTCGCTACGGGTGAACATGCCCTGCTAGTGGAACGGCTTCAATTCTCTGGCGGCAAAGTTATTTCGGTCGCTGATTGGTTGAATGCCGGACGTAGTCAATTACACGTTAATTTGATTCTTGGGGCATAGGCCTCTTTGCGAATGTGTAATGAAGGCCATAAACAATTAAATATAATGAGCCCCCTAAATGAAAAAAAATGAACGCTTGCAAGCTCTTCAGATATTAATCGCCGTTCTGCAAGAACAAACCCCCCTTCTGCATTTAATGCACGCAGCCGATCTATCTCCCTTAAGCAAGGAACTGTGTTTTGGTGTATGCCGGCACTATTATCGACTGGAAGCCCTGGCTAATTGTTTAGTCACCAAACGTCCAAAACAAATCGATGTCTGGATCTGTTTGCTAATGGGACTTTACCAATTACATTATTTGCGCATTCCTGATTATGCCGTGGTAAAAGAAACCGTGGCTTTATTAGCCCCCATCAAAAAGCCTTGGGCAAAAGGGTTGGTGAATGCCGTATTACGTACCTATTGTCGTGAGCAAGAAGCGCTATTAACGCGTTTAACCGATAACACTGCATTCATTTTTGGTCACCCCGACTGGCTAGTCAAACGCATAAAATCGGCTTGGCCACAGCATTGGCAAAACATTTTGCTAGCCAATGACGTCCACCCCCCGATGAGCTTGCGTGTGAATTGCGCACGCACCACAGCAAGTGATTATTTAACACGTTTACAAGATGCTGGAATTGATGCCCGATTACTCGAACACGCTCCCAACGGCATCACCTTAACCACGCCTTGTGATGTGTATGATTTACCCGGTTTTGCAGAGGGTGATGTTTCTGTTCAAGACGAAGCAGCGCAATTGGCTGCGTCCCTTTTGACTTTAAAGCCAGGCCTTCGCGCATTAGATGCCTGTTGCGCTCCCGGCGGGAAAACCTGCCATATTCTTGAAACACAACCTGATTTATCTAGCTGTGTAGCCCTGGATGTTGAAAAAAACCGTCTCACCCGCGTGCAAGACAATTTAAACCGCTTGGGTTTGAATGCAATGTTAGTGCAAGGCGATGGCCTGCAACCCAAAACCTGGTGGGATGGCCTAGCATTTGACCGTATTCTGCTTGATGCGCCATGCTCTGCTACCGGTGTTATCAGACGTCATCCAGATATTAAATTATTACGCTCCAAAGCCGAGATTATCACCGTGGCTCAATTGCAACACGACCTGCTAGAAGCGCTATGGCCATTACTGGCGCCAGGTGGCATCATGGTTTACGCGACGTGCTCCATCATGCCGGAAGAAAATGAACAGCAAGTGGCAACATTCATTACCACTCAGACCGATTGTCAGTTTATCCCCAGTGAACAACCCTGGGGACACAGCACAGGTCATGGATGGCAAATTTTACCGGGTGAAAACAACATGGATGGATTCTTTTATAGTGTGCTGCGAAAAAATTTCAAGGATACTGATTAAAATTAACCGCCCGGCTACATTCACTCAGGCCATCAATAATTTTATCGTCGGACTTTCGGGGGATTTTACGTGCCCATAATCCGGCATGCCCATCAATGGTTAGCATCGTTCTTGAAACATACACATCGTTATATGAGGGATCCGCCGTGATCTTTGACCACTCCGTTGATTTAATAATTAATTACAATTCATCATGCAGCCATTAAATGTCAGGGCCTCTTCTAGAATCCCCGTATTTGCGATATGATTAACCCAATTTTTTCCAAAGGATATTTCGCAATGAAAAGGATGTTATCTAGTGTATTGTTCTGTTTAATCTGTGCACCTGTTTTATCGTCCAGCTTGCAAAGACCAATTGACCGAATAATTAACCAGGTTGACCCAAATATCAACATGGGCATCATGGTCGTTGATTTAAATACTGGCGAAACGCTATATCAACGCAATGCCACCCAAACGTTTACCCCAGCCAGCAACATGAAGCTTTTTTCAGATGCTGCCGCGCTGTTAATCCTGGGACCCGATTACCGTTTTCAAAGCCAGCTCAGCACTGATGCAACATCCTTGGACAACGGCATACTCAACGGCTCACTTTACCTGCACATGTCAGGCGACCCCTCATTTACTCAACACCATTTAGACGAATTGTTTTCCCAATTAAGCACATGGGGAATGACTCAAATTAAGGGCAACGTTATCCTGGTGAGCAATCATAGTGTAGTCAACGCTTACGCGCCTGGCATAGTGGCGAAAGATTTAACTTATAGTTATGGTGCGCCAATTGCCCCTGTGATGTTTGACGAAAATCGTTTAACTGTAACCGTTAACCCTGCGTGGCGCGCCGGTGAACCCGCTTTAGTGGAATTAAATGAGCCCGGTGCGAGTCTGACTCTCGACAACCAGGTTAAAACCGCTGATAAAAATGGCAAATGTGGAATTGATTTCAAAATGGAAGGCGACAATCATTTGACTGTTCGTGGTTGTGTCCGCGTCGGTCAGTGGGCTGTTCAACAACGTCTCGCGATTCGCAATCCCTTGGGATATGCTCAGGCATTGGTGAAAAATCGTCTCGCCCATTTAAATATCAAACTCGATGGTCAAGTCCAGTTAGGCAATGCCCCCACATCGTCATTGTTATTGGCAAGCCACGCTTCAAAACCAATTAACCAATTGATGGCGGACACATTAAAGCCATCAGATAATTTATATGCCGATAGCTTGTATTTACATGCAGCAGCAAAACTTCAAGGCAAACCATTAAATTGGGCACAAGCACAACCTGTTGTGAAAAACTTTCTGCAGCAACAAACAGGCATCAATTTACAAAATGCTGTCTTGGCTGACGGATCCGGTCTATCACGTGAAGATTTACTGACCCCGACACAGACCGTAGGTTTGCTGCGATTTTTACACGACCGCTTCCCTCTGTCCTATGAATACATTTCAGCTTTACCAGTCGCCGGTCAAGATGGGACGCTGCAAAAGCGTTTTCGCAAAACCACGCAGCAAGGTTTACTCCGAGCCAAAACGGGAACCATGACCGGCATCATGAGCTTATCGGGTTACCTATATACATCAAACGCACATACCCTAGCTTTTGCTATGTTTATCAATACCAGACCCGGCACAAAACCCGCAATATCCGGGCGCTACCGTTCAATGGTTGAAACATTATGTGATTTTTTACTGGCCCAAAAACCAACCAGCTTTCTCGTGGCAAAAACGCCCAATGCTCATGCCCGTGTTGCATTCCAACAAAGTCCTAACCAAGCTGACAGATTACGCTCTCGACAAGCCAAATGGCGCGGTCTTGAATCGGCTGTGAAGAAAGCATTGAGCGACCAAGCGGTCACGGTTCTATTTAGAAATGAGCAATTGGTGCTGATTGACCATGGCGCTGATGTCAACAAAGTTTGGTCCGCACTACAAACATTAAGCCAAAAATACTCATTCGCTGTTTCACTGCAAGGACAATCGTCGCCAACAGGCAGTAAACAAACGCCGAGTTTGTTGTGGATAAATAATGGGGATCAGGACGGTTTAAGCACTTGGACATTGAGGGAATCGGTTGGTTAACGCCGTCTTTGCGAACCATCCGAAAAATATCCAGCCTCATCAAAACCAGGGGCTGCTGACATTTTTTTAAAACGTTTCCAGATTTTGGATTAGTGTATTCATATTACGGCTTTTATCTTTTTTATAGGGCATCATGCCCCCCTTCCAAGTTCCTTATATAGTCCGTGGCAAGACGAAGCCCCTCAGCCAGATTATGCTTAACCTCAGGATGCATGTTTTCATTTTGGGCCTGCAGCTCGTTGCGGCAGTCCAAAATCATGTCGTTTAATAATCTGATTTTCTCAGACTTATCAACCGGCTTATGATAAATATCCTCTGCTATTCGCTTCATGTTCATCATGGCCTTCTGCCTATTAACGTTTATTCTTAAGCATAGTACAATTTAAGATGAGTGCAACTTGATCCATGTGATCTAGGGCACGCCGCGCGCGCCCTTTGCGAGACGACAGCTTAAGGGAGCGTATTAACAAGACGAGGTACTACAATAACTCAATATGACGCCGTAAAATCTCCAACTCATTACGCATTTTTTCCAGCTCATCTCGCAGCTCCAATACCAATACCACGCCAGGTGAATTAACCCCCAAATCCTCTTGCAAACGACGTGCTGACTGAATGCGATTTAACATGAGTGGATTGAATGCAACGTTCTTTATGGGCAACGTTACTTCACTAATTAACCCATGCTCCAGTAATTCAGTCAAAACATCCTCAGAAATATGATGCGTATGACAAACCTGCGTAAATGAATAGGTGATGTTTTCATCCTGTAATATGCCGGTTAAGATTGTATTCCTGTCCATGATTACACCCCCATCGATTCACGTGGATTAAATGGCATTTCTTTCTCCATGGTTTTATAGAGCTCACGAGCCGTATCCGTTGTCGGCTGTGGAATGACTATTTTCAGCAGAACATATTGATCGCCGTGAGCCGCTCCCGGTAAACCACGTTTTTTCAATCGCAGCGTTTGACCGCCCTGAGAACCTGCCGGAATTTTAAGATCAACCTTGCCGCCCAAGGTTGGCACCATAATGACTGTGCCCAACGCGGCTTCCCATGGAGATATCGGCAACGTGACATAAATATCATTTCCCATCACATCATAAAGCGGGTGTTTATCGATATTGATGGTTATATACAAGTCACCTTTCGCTCCACCACCCACGCCAGCTTGACCTTGGCCTGCCAAACGAAGCTGTTGCCCTGACTTTGCTCCTGCTGGAATCTTTACTCGTAAGGTTTGTTTGCCCGATTGGGCATGTGGCAGCTGTATTTCCTTCACTGTACCTTTATAAGCATCTTCTAAGCTGATGCCAATATTCCCACGCATATCCGCTCCCGTTGCATGTTGTTCTCGAAACGGTCTCGAACCAAACAATGACTCAAAAAAATCACGCGTACTTTGTTCACCAACACCGCCGGCATCACCCCATGAATGGGCTTGAGAGTGAGCCTGCTGCGAAGCCCTGGCTCTTTGATTGGCTTCCCAGTCACTGCCATATTGATCATACACTTTGCGTTTTTCAGGATCTTTTAAAACCTCATACGCTTCGCCTAACTCTTTAAATTTCGCCTCCGCTCCGGCCTCTTTATTGAGATCAGGGTGGTATTTGCGCGCCAGTTTCCGATAAGCCATTTTAATTTCTTTGGCATCGGCACTCCGGCTGAGCCCCATGACCTTATAATAATCTTTGTAATCCATGATCTAGTGCCTCGTCTTGTTAATACGCTCCCTTAAACTGTCGTCCCCGCGTAGACGGGGATCCATCTATCAACATAATCCGATACTAAAATCAAGCCGCTGAGGGTTATGCTGTTTAATAAGATTGATTTTCCACTGTCTGTTCCATTTCTTTATTGGTTTTTCTCGTAATATTGCCTCTTTTACATCTAAATGAACCTCATAGTACGACAGTTTATGTATGTTATATTTTTTGGTAAGTCCATCAGCGAAGCCTTCTTTGTGCTGATAAATGCGTCGTATCAAATTACTTGCCACCCCGATGTACAGGGTGCCATATGATTTACTTGCGACTATGTACACAAAGGACTGTTTTTCCATTAAACATATTAATTAAATATTGGGCCATTCATCAAGCGTTCAAAATTTTTCCCTTGTATGTCCACTTGAATGCCTTTGCCATCGTATCATTAAAATACATAACAAAAGATAAAATTTTTCTTTTAATTCATCGGTTGATTTTGATGATAACCGTTTTAACAATCGTCCTCCGATGGTAAATGCGATGCATGGTATCGAATGTGCATTGCTTGCACCATTGTGACAGCTCATCAGGATGTACAAATTACATTATTACCGAGTGGGTTGCAGGATGGATCGCCGCCTACGCGGGGACGACAGCTTAATGGAGCGTATTAACAAGACGAGGCACTAGACTAATGCTCAGTGACGAGCTGTGGTCAACG
>CAMDBQ010000048.1 GCA_945889365.1 Legionella genomosp. 1
AGGATAAAAAAATCCCCTTTAATAATAATCGAATGATTATGGTAGGGTTTTGAACCAGGGAATCTTTGTTTGTGAGATCTATACTGCTTTCTCAAAGACACCGTAATTCAACCTTTGATTATCCCGGCTAAGCACCGTAAATAATCTCCGGCAATATCCAATCCCGACACAGATGAAATCTCGCATATACACGTCGGGCTTGTCACATTGATTTCAGTTAAATAATCACCAATCACATCAATCCCAACAAAATACAAACCCTTGGCTTGCAACGTTGGGGCGATTTGATCACATAACCAACGATCACGCTCGGTGATCTCGACTACCTCACCTCGTGCGCCAGCGGCTAGATTTCCGCGCAATTCACCGGGTGCTGGAATGCGTGCCAAGGCAAAAGGCACGGGTTCGCCATTGATTAGCAAAATACGCTTATCACCCAAGGTACTAATTGCTGGGATATACTGTTGTGCCATAATACTCACAGTTTGTCCGTGGGTTAATACTTCCAAAATAACTGATAAATTACGTGCATCTTTATTAACATGAAAAACAGCACTCCCTCCCATGCCTTCAAGGGGTTTGAAAATAACGTTGCGCTGCTGCTCCCAGAATTCACGTAACAGACGGATATCTTTACTGACGAGAGTCAACGGGCAACATTCCGGAAAATTAAGGGTAAAAAACTTTTCATTCGCATCACGTAAACTTTGTGGCTTATTGGCCACCAACACCCCCTCACGTTCCGCCAATTCCAAAGCATAGGTGGCATATATATATTCCATGTTAAACGGTGGATCTTTACGCATCAAAATAATATCAAAGGCAGTCAATGGCAAATCACCGAGTGGCTTTGTTGTTACCCAATCAGGCTTCGTTTCATCATGAATAATAATAGAAGATGCATTGGCATACGCATGCCCTGCTCGACAATACAAATCATTAGGCGTGAAATACGCACAACTCCAACCCATCGTTTGAGCACGTTTGATCATCGCCACAGTTGAATCTTTATAGGGTTTTAACGTATGTAACGGATCCATTAAAATCGCAATTTTCATCATTTTTCCTGGGTCGCTGCAATTTCACGCGCAGCGGCAAGGGCTGCTAATCGCGCAATCACACCATAAGCATAAAAACGGTTAGGCGAATCTGCGGCCTCCATGTCATTACAAGGGATGTTGCACGCTTGAGCGAATGCTAACGGTTCAAAATGCATCCCGGGAGCATTAAGATTTTCATCCGCGCCACGTCCTTGATGAACCCGATAAAACCCACCCACCACAAACTGACCAATCATATACACTACAGGTTCAGCAACGGCGCCATCCGGCATGGTTTCAAAACTGTAAACCCCTTCCTGAATAATCAACCGATGCACCTTGCGACTGCCTTTAATAGCCGACATGCTAGTGCGCTGCTTGCGATTCATTTGTAATAATTGCGATCCTTCGTACACCATCATCACACTCATACCATAAGTACCATTATCGGCCTTCACGACCACAAACGGTTTTTCAGTAATGCCATGCGTAGCATATTTATCACGAATATCAGCCAATAATTTATCGACGTCCTGAGCGAGCGCTTCGACTCCAACCTTTCTCATAAAATCAACCCCATCTATTGAGCTAAACATGGGGTTAATTAACCAGGGATCCAAATTAATCAACGCTGCAAATTCGTGAGCTACTTCAGCAAAATGTTGGAAATGACTTGACTTTAATCTCGATGACCAGCCAACCTGAACGGGAGGCTGAATACT
The DNA here is from genome assembly GCA_945889365.1 of Legionella genomosp. 1. GTDB lineage: Bacteria > Pseudomonadota > Gammaproteobacteria > Legionellales > Legionellaceae > DDPF01. Next base: position 1,763 of record CAMDBQ010000048.1, read on the forward strand.
TTGATGCAAATCCTGTAGCAGCTCAGGTACGCCAGATGATAAATCATTATTTAACAATAAAAGACAAGGTTCAAAATCGTCCAACCCTAATCGATTATTTCGGCGCACAAGAGGCTCAATCAACAATTGGGTTCCATTCTCGGTCGTCATCTCAACAGGGGCTGTGATTGCTGGATCTAAACTACCAATTCGCACAACAAAACCAGCTTTGGAAAAAATATCCCGTAATACCGTCAAACTTTGCAAGTAATGCAGATTACGGGTATGGCTTTCGGGTAATAATAGTATGTTCATGCCATCCGGCACACCATCGCGCAATACCGATTGCGCGGCTTGAATACACAAAGGGAAAAAATCACGATTGATATTATTGAAACCTGCCGGAAATAAATTCGTATCCACCGGCGCAATTTTAAACCCCGCATGACGTAAATCAACTGACGAAGTAATAGGTGCCGGCGTTTTTTGCCAACTTTTACGAAACCAAGTCTCGATGGTAGTCACATTATTTAAAATAATCGCTTCAATCGGATGCAAAGGACCCGTATGAGCGGTAATCAAATGCGGAGCTGGCACATAAATGGGGGGCATACGCTATGTTCTCTCAAGATAAATGCATCTTTAGATATTAACGTCAGAACCCGTAGGCCGCAAGCACTGCACGTTATACCCTACTGCCTCGTCTTGTTAATACGCTCCCTTAAACTGTCCATCTATCAACATAATCCGATACTAAAATCGAGCCCCTGGGGGCTTATCATTACCCAGTAGATTTAATCGTACAATCCATCTCTGGTGAGGTATGGTAGTGATGCCAAGCACGATAGGGTCGGACTGACCTAACACCAACCCGCCCTCCACACCATGTCAGCAGGCCCTAATTATTCACGTGCATTATCATCATCTCTTTCCTGGCAAATATGCTAAACTTAACTAAATCACTTAAAAAGCCAAAGCCATGCTACCCGAACTAGCCAATCAGTACAGCGATCAAATTCAAACAGGATATTACCTTCTCATTCTAGTCAATGGCATTCTGCATTTAATCTTCGCAGGCGCCGTAGCAAGAGACGCCGGTAATCTATACAAATTAGGCCAACGTCCCGCATTGGTATCTGCACCAACCTGGGCATTTGCCACATTAATCGGAGGGGTTCTGACTGCAACCATATATTGGTTTATTCACCACTCCACCCTAACAAGACCTACAAGTAGAGAGACTCGTTATGATAAACCTTAAAATAAAGACCATTGACGTGCATGAGTTAAAAAAATTGTATGATGCGTCGTTCGATTTGTGTTTGATAGATGTTCGGGAAGACCCTGAACGGGAAGAAATACGCATACCACGAGCAATACACATTCCGAAAGACACGCTAGTGTCGGTTATTGAGCAAAAAATATCTGATCGAAACACGTCCATTTACTTGCATTGTCGAAGTGGCGTCCGCTCTCTTTATGCGGCGCACTGTTTAGCTGAGCTGGGTTATCAGGATGTTTATTCTGTTGATGGTGGTATTGTTGAATGGGCTAATTCCGGATATCCGGTTAACTAGTTCGGACAATCCGAGCCGCGACCGTTAGGGAGTGTTTAAATATCTATAACACTCCCTGACGGTCGCGGTTCGGATCAACCGAAACTATAACGAGATTGTAAGCCCTAGTCTATTGCATATGCCTCTTGCAATTGCACTAAATGACTATCCACAAATGCCTTACCAAGGCCGCGCACTTGCGCCAACTCCTCAACGGATTTAATTCCACCATGAGCCTCACGAAAAGCCACAATCGCCTCAGCACGCTTTAACCCGACGCCTTTAAACGAGCCGGTTAACTCTTGAACCGTAGCTTTATTTAAATTGAGTTTTTTGAGCGTTTGCTCCACTACCGGCTGTGCCGTAGTTTTAGCGTCTTGTGCAATGGCTTGAGTGGAAAGGGATAAAACTAAACATGACAATACAACAGCAAACATGGTTGCTTTCATAACAATCTCCTTGATTGATTGGACTAATTTTCTCTTGTTACCACAAGAGACGAAGCAGTATCTCAGAGCCTATTCGAAAAGTCTACTGTTGTTCAGAGTAAATTATGGTGTATCTAATGTTTGTACGGTTTTTACAATGCGTCAAATTTCTAATGCTTGCGAAGATCCTCCTCAGAATTAAATTGCAGAAAATGGCATTAGGCGGTATCCTTATTAACCCACTTGAATCTAAAAAAAGAATCCATGGACAACGTTTATAGACCGCAGCAAGTTGAAGAGCAGGCGCAGCAGTATTGGGTTAAGAAGCAATCGTTTAATGTCACAGAAGACTTAAACAAAGAAAAATTCTACTGTCTGTCCATGTTCCCCTACCCTAGTGGCTCCTTACACATGGGGCATGTACGCAATTACACTTTAGGCGATGTTATTGCTCGCTACCAGCGCGCGTTAGGCAAAAATGTATTGCAACCCATTGGTTGGGATGCATTTGGCTTACCCGCTGAAAATGCAGCGATCAAACATGGGATACCTCCTGCTGAGTGGACCAAACAAAATATAGCCTCAATGAAAGCACAGTTCTTACGATTAGGTAATGCCTATGATTGGCGGCGTGAGATCACCACCTGTGATCCCTGCTACTACCGCTGGGAACAATGGTTTTTTATTCGACTGTATGAAAAAGGCCTGGTCTATAAAAAAAATGCGGTTGTAAACTGGGATCCAGTTGACCAAACCGTACTAGCTAATGAACAAGTCGTTGATGGCCGCGGTTGGCGTTCTGGTGCTTTAGTTGAACGCAAAGAAATATCCCAGTGGTTTATTAAAATTACCGCTTACGCTGATGAATTGCTGCGTGATTTAGACACGCTGGATGGCTGGCCTGCTCAGGTCAAACAAATGCAACGCAACTGGATTGGCCGCTCAGAAGGCAGTGAGATCTATTTTAAAGTCAACGACTTCCATAAACGTCTTAAGATCTACACGACCCGTCCTGATACGTTGATGGGAACAACTTATTTAGCGGTAGCCCCCGATCACCCTCTGGCAAAACAAGCAGCCCAAAAAAATGCTGCTGTACAAACGTTTCTTGATAGCTGCCAAGGCGTGCGGATGGCTGAAGCTGAAATTGCAACCATGGAAAAACGTGGTATTGATACCGGCATGAAAGCGATTCATCCCATTACAGGCGCTGATGTACCCATCTGGATTGCAAATTTTGTTTTGATGCAATATGGCTCTGGTGCTGTTATGTCGGTTCCCGCTCATGATCAGCGCGATTGGGAGTTTGCTAAAAAATATAGCCTGCCACTCAAAAACGTGATCAAACCCATCACTGCTGAACATGATTATACGCACTCAGCATTTACGGGCGAAGGAACATTAGTTAATTCCAGTCAATTTGATGGATTGGTCTCTGCTGTTGCAATGAAAGATATTACCACGTTTCTTGAAGCGCAAGATGCCGGTAAATCCACAGTTAATTATCGTTTACGCGACTGGGGTGTCTCACGTCAACGCTATTGGGGTACACCGATCCCTATGATTATTTGTGAGGATTGCGGCATTGTTCCCGTTCCTGAAGATCAGCTGCCAGTAGTCTTGCCCGAGCAAGTTGAACTCACAGGAAATGGCTCGCCACTGGCTCAATGCCATGACTTCATCCACACGACGTGTCCTAAGTGCGGTCAGGATGCCAATCGCGAGTCGGATACGTTTGATACGTTTGTTGAATCATCATGGTATTACGCGCGATTTGCCTGCAAAGGCCAGAAAAATGTGATGCTGGATGATCGCGCAAAATACTGGACGCCGGTTGATCAGTACGTAGGTGGGATTGAACACGCGGTCATGCATTTACTGTACGCACGTTTTTTCCATAAACTTATGCGTGATGAAGGCTTGGTTAATTCTGACGAGCCGTTTAAAGCGTTGCTTAGTCAAGGCATGGTTCTGAAAGACGGTCATAAAATGTCCAAGTCCCTGGGTAATACGGTTGATCCCAATTATTTAATTGATACTTACGGTGCGGATACGGCGCGTTTGTTCATCATGTTTGCAGCCCCTCCTGAGCAATCATTGGAGTGGTCAGATACCGCGGTAGAAGGTGCTCATCGGTTCCTGAAACGCCTGTGGGCGTTTGCCTGCCAGCACGAAGCATTATTTATTGAGGTTAATGAATCGTTTTTAGATGGCAACAACCCTGTCAATTGGCAAACCTGCGGTAGTCGCCTGAAAAAATCACGTCTGGCCGTGCATCAAATACTCATGCAAGCCACTAACGATTATGAACGTCAACAATTTAACACGGTTGTTTCCGGGTGTATGAAACTGTTTAATGAGCTGTCTTCATACTCGGTTGAAACTGAAGAAGACAAATTCTTCTTACACTCAGGCATTAGCTTCCTGTTGAGGCTGTTGGCTCCGATTACCCCGCATATTTGTCATGCTTTATGGCAACAACTGGGTTTTGAAAAAGCCATTATCGATGCGCCTTGGCCCAAGTTCGATAAAAGTGCACTCAAAGTAGAGGCGGCTGATTTTGTGGTCCAGATTAATGGCAAACTTCGTGCTCAATTCACAACAAGCATTGATACACCACAAGATACATTAATTGAAATGGCATCAACTCATGCTGAACCATTTCTTGTTGGAAAAACCATTAAAAAATCAATTGTTATTCTACATCGCCACTTAATTAACCTGGTGGTTGCGGAGTGAAACTAATCGGGCGATTTTATTTAATTTTTGCCTTGCTCTTAACCGCCAGCTGTGGATTCCATCTGCGTGGCGTGCTTGACATGCCACGTTGGTTAAATAATGTCACCATCGAGATTCAAAATGCGCATCGTCACATGGGTTCGCTTTTGAGCGATCAACTACGAGCGTATCATATTAATGTCATTCCAGATCCATCACTAGCAGATTATTGGCTAATAATAGCGCAGGATGACTTTCAGCAACAGATTAGTAGCATTAGCTCCAGCACCACCCCTCGTCAGTATCAATTAATCTATACCGTACAGTTTAAACTTCAACGTGCTAAAGGCAAAGAAGTTATGCCATTAAGCAAGGTTGTTGTAACACGACAAATCACACTGAATAGCGACCGAATTTTAGGTTCAACAAACGAAGAAGATCAATCAAAACAAGAAATGCGTCGTGACGCAGCCATCCAAATCATTGACCGATTGAGCCGAGTTCACGAATGAACATTAAGTATCAGGCGGTCGCTCAAAGTCTCCGACAAAAAATATATCCGTTGTATATGTTAACGGGTCAAGATCATTATCTGCTAAATGACGCCGCGCTCATGATTAAAAAAGCATGGCGACAACGTGGTGAGTGTGATGAGAAAACAATTCACATGAACGGCTCTGCTGATTGGGAATTATTAAGAGAAGAAGCCAGCAGTTATTCTCTGTTCAGCGAGTTTGTTTTGATCGATGCACGTTGCGACAAAAAATCAATCGAAGCTTCGGGCAAGAAAATGTTGCAAAACTACCTGCAAAACATCAACTCCAGATGCCTGATTATCCTGCGTGCACCCAACGTTCCCGGTAAGCAACTGCAACTACTTGCGAATAATGAGCACACCGTGATGGTGCAAGTCTATCCTTTCTTACCCGCTGAATTACAACGTTGGATCACCACCCAACTTCAAAACCACAACATCCGACATGAATCAGAAGTCCCTGCCCTGATTCATCAATATACGCAAGGCAACATGCTTGCCTGCGCACAAGTGGTTGAAAAACTGGCGCTGATTAGCAATGATGGCGGGCTATTAACCAGCGCCATGGTGTTAGAGCAACTCAGTGATCAATGTGACTACCAATTATATGAATTAGCTGAGGCCTGTTTATCAGCACGTGCAGAAAAAGTCATTCACCTGTTGCGCCAGGCTTGCCAAAACAAAACTGAGCCAACGCTGATTTTATGGCTTTTAAGCCAAGAAGTTCGTCTGCTTATTCAGCTGGATCACTTGCGAAAACAATCCATGCCACTAGCAACAGCTTGCAGCCAATTGAAAATTTGGCCGCAACGCGTACGAGCATATGAAACAACATTGGCACGCATACCCCTTGCGAGATTACAACAATTGTTACAGAATTGTCAGCAATTGGATGAACAAATCAAATCAAATCAAAGTATAACCATTTGGCATGGATTGGAGAGTGTGGCATTGGCGTTAAGTGAAACTCCACCACTCAGCACTAAATCACTCGCGCTATAAACTGCCATCCCCGCGGCCGCGTGGGTGGCAACAGCCGCAGGAAAGGCAGGAGAATACCATGTTAGATAACATACTTATTTACGGCGGCAGTTTCGACCCTCCACATTTTGGACATATCAACACAGCACTTGCCGTTCAAGGCCATGTGCAGTTTGAGCGAGTCATCTACTTGCCTTGTAAATCACCGGTGCTAAAGAAACCCGCGACCACATCCTGTGAGCAACGCATTCAAATGCTGAAACTGGCACTTGAAGCACATCCTGAATTTGAAATTGACCTACGGGAAACACTGCACACAACACCCTCATACATGGTAAACACATTACACAGTTTTCGCGACGAGATGGGAGAGAAAATGTCCATAACCATACTGCTCGGTATGGATGCTTTTCTACAATTACCTCAATGGCATACCTGGCATAAACTGCTTGAACTCAGCCACCTATTGGTGATTAAACGTGCTAAAATTGTTGAGGAAACCATGTCTGAGCAATTAAAAACATTGCTCGCAAAACATCAGGTTTTTAATGCAACAGAGTTACTCGAACAACCCCATGGAAAAATATACCAGTACAATGCTGGCGAATATGCCATTGCTTCAAGTGACTTACGCCAGAAAATTCAAGCAGGCGAAGATGTTCACTCTTTTTTGCCGGAATTGGTTTGTCAGTATATAAACAAACAAAAAATTTATACCTAATCAAAGGAA
>CAMDBQ010000049.1 GCA_945889365.1 Legionella genomosp. 1
TGACCGCTCACAAAAAGTGGAAGATGTCATGCAAGAAGGCCAAGAAATTGAAGTGTTTGTAGCCGGTGTCGACAAACAAGGCCGTGTGAAACTGGAATGGAAAGACAAACCAGGTGCAGCCGTTGCAGCTTTGTCTGCATCTACAGAAGCTGCTTCAGAAGAAGAATAAGTTAAGTTCTAAATCATTTCTTCCGAGCTGTCTTCCCCGGATTTGCGGGTAAGACAGCTCGGATCTTTACCGAATCAAATTCAAAAACTCCATACGACTACTAGGATTATCCCGCATTTCTCCCAGCATAACCGAGGTTGTCATCACTGAATTTTGTTTTTCCACGCCCCGCATCATCATGCACAAGTGCTGCGCTTCCATTACAACCGCAACACCGCGTGCTCCGGTAATGCTGGCAATACAATTAGCCACTTCAGTTGTCAGGCGTTCCTGAATTTGCAGCCGTCGTGCATAATGATCAAGGATCCGCGCAATTTTGGATAAGCCAAGTACGCTGCCGTTAGGTAGATAACCAATATGACACTTTCCCAAAAATGGCAGCAAATGATGCTCACACATGGAATACATTTCAATATCTTTGACGATGACCATTTCATTCATGTCAGACTCAAACAACGCGCCATTAATGATGTCGTCCAGGCTTTCATGATAGCCCTTTGTCAGGTATTTAAACGCATTTGCGGCGCGCTCAGGGGTATCTAGCAGCCCTTCACGATTAACATCTTCGCCAACAGCTTGTAATATTTTTTTAAACGAATCTTTCATTTGAATAAACCTCAACCTGGGGGCCACGCCATTGTTCGGCCACCTAGAATATGTAAGTGAATGTGGTGAACCGTTTGTCCGCCATCTGAATTAACATTAAAGACCAGTCTATAGCCCGCATCGTCAAAGCCATCAGATACGGCTAGATTTTTGGCGGCCAAAACCATTTTTCCCAGCAACTGCTCGTGTGCGGTCTCCGTATCATTAAGCGTTGCAATGTGCACCCTAGGAATCACAAGCATATGACTTGGGGCTTGCGGATTGACATCACGAAACGCCATGATTTCAGCGTCTTCAAACACGACAGCAGCGGGGATCTCTCCCTGAGCAATTTTACAGAACAGGCAAGTCATCTCGATCCTTGTGAACCAAAACTCAATTATACGCTGCTTTTGCCTTTTAGGCATAAATTCCGCATAATATCACCCTTTTGTAACAGCCTATAGGTGTAAACATGAGTTTGATGAATATCCAAAGTGGTCGAGACGTGCCAGATGAAGTTAACGTTATTATTGAAATTCCCATGCGTGGGGAGCCGGTTAAATATGAAGTGGACAAAGAATCCGGTGCTTTGTTTGTCGACCGATTCATGTCAACAGCCATGTTTTACCCTACTAATTATGGCTATATTCCACAAACCCTATCAGAAGATGGCGATCCAGTTGATGTGCTGGTCGTGACACCTATTCCTTTAATTAGTGGTTCAGTGATCCGTTCCCGCGTAGTGGGCATGTTGAAAATGACGGATGAATCAGGCGTAGATGCTAAATTATTGGCGGTTCCCATCAGTAAACTAAGCCCAATGTATGATGATGTACAGACTCATGAAGATTTACCCGAATCATTGCTCCAGTCTTTAGAGCATTTTTTCAAACATTATAAAGATTTGGAAAAAGGTAAATGGGTAAAAGTAGACGGTTGGGAAGGCCCTGATGCTGCACGTCGTGAAATCATGGAAAGTATAGCCCGATATCAGAAATAAATTGTGTCGTCCCCACGCACGTGGGGACGACAATTGATTTAATTAACGACGCATTCCCATCGCTAGAAAAATATAGGTCCAGCCATTCACAATCAGTTCAATCGCAATAAACATACCAATAATCCATAGCGCGCTATAGGGCCACTGCATAAGGATCAACAGGCCTAAGATAATTGCGGTAATACCGGCAAATAATAGCCAACCCCATCCTGCTGCATGTCGAAGCACGACAGCCATAATAAGCCGCGTCACACCAATGATGATTAATATCCATGCGATCAGTGCTGTGATAACAGCCGATGCAAGCACTGGATCATGAATAACCATTGCGCCACCCATGATATAAAGCACGGCAATCAGTGCATGTCCTACAATACCCTTCCAGTGATGGCTTTTAAACACATCCACCATTTGTGCAAAACCGGCAAAGATAAATAATGCACCCATAAAAACAATACTGACCATGGTCAAGCCGACTGTCATGCCTAAGCCAATAAAGCCGAGGACAACAAATAAAATTCCCAGTCCCAATAACCAACCCCAGTTACGCTGCAAATCAACAGAGACGGGGTCGACAACTTGTGGTGACTTTGCCATAAAAATATCCTTATTTTAAGTGATGAAGATTTCGCCATTATTTGGCGTTATAAGAGTTTGACACTGTAATTTGAAAAAAGATAGATAAAAAATTGATCCTTAGCCAGCGCACCCGTATCATTACCCACAAGTTTGATGCATGTCGTCCCCGCGAAGGCGGGGATCTATCTCTGGTGTGGTATGGTAGTGATGCCAAGCATGGATCCCCGCCTTCGCGGGGGCGACAACTCGTGGTTATGGACTCAAGCTGGGCCTGAGTTTACTGACTTGTGGGTAATGATAAGAGCGCACCTCACCTCACCGAAATAAAGAGGGTTTAGTCGCCCTTGAAATGTTTGGCCGATGACAATGCCAAATCGATTATTTTTTTAGATTGCTCATCACAAGTCTCGATTTGACAAATATCATGCGTCAAATCCACTAGAAAATCTGGTATTTCATGATCGGAGGGTTGGGCTGTATATAGTTGATTCGCATGCGCAAAAATATAATGCAGTAAGTCTTTGCTGATGGTGATTTTATTTTCTATGACGCCAGCATTGCTATGACTATCACCAAATAAAAGCCAACCAGGCGAAACATTCAGTTTCGCAGCAAGCTCTGTCAATTTCGTAGGCTCAGGAATAACTTGACCACTCAGATACTTACGACAAATTTGCGGTGAATTCCCGGTCATTTCTACGAGTTTATGTATATCAACACCAGACGTTGAGCGTGTGGATTGATAACCTTTGGTGACCATGGCATCCCGCAAACGGCCGGCGAACTGCTGGATTAAGTCGACTTTTTCCATATTAACGTACCCGCTCTTTAAATTTATATATAACCAAGTGTACCAATTTGAACAAAAATACACAAGTTTACAATCTGTTCGAAATAAAATGTTTCTTTTTGAAATAAATGATTGACAATAAGTTTTGGATTGCTAAAATGGCGACACGAAACGCAAGGAAACAGTTTCAAACAAGTCCAAACAACGGACCACTCTGCACATCAGGGAGCATGTGTCGAGTTCATGTCCAGGTTTGCAGAAAAAAGTGGATCAACCATAGCTGCCAACCTCGTACAGCCCCTGGCCGGAATTCCTCACTCCAATTCCGGCCTTTCTTTTTTTGATTAAATGTTCACTTTTACCTTGCAGCCTTAAAATTATCGTCTACGCTATAATAAATAGACGACGATTGAATCCATTTCTAGCAAGAATGATATGGAGAGCAAGTCTTCTGATAACAGCCCATTGAATAAAAATGAAACGGCATAACCGAGTGCCATTCAGTTCAGATCCTGCATTTGTTGATGAGATCCCGCTTGCTTTAACGGCGCCGCATATTATATACTACTCAACATTCTAGGTTCAGAACGAATTATAGGCACGTAGCTCAGTGGTAGAGCACCACCTTGACATGGTGGTGGTCGGTGGTTCGATCCCACTCGTGCCTACCATATTAAATCAACCCTGCAGTGCAGGGTTTTTTTTTCGCCCGACGGACGGAAGGAACACAGCATGCCAAATATTAAATTGCCTGATGGATCGGTCAAACGCTTTGAACAGCCTTTGACGATTTACGATGTTGCGTATAGCATTAGTCCAGGCCTGGCCAAAGCTGCAATGGCGGGTTTTGTTGATGGGCAATTGCTGGATCTTAGTCACCCATTAACTGATGATTGCTCGTTGGTGATTATTACCGAAAAAAACCCGGAAAGTCTGGATATTGTTCGCCACTCTACGGCGCATTTATTGGCTCAAGCAGTAAAAATATTATTCCCCTCTGCACAAGTTACGATTGGACCTGTGATTGAAGATGGCTTTTTTTATGATTTTGCGTTTGAACGTTCATTTACGCCCGACGATTTGCAAACAATCGAAGACAAAATGTATGAATTAGCGAAAGCCGATTATCCCGTTACACGCCGTACAATGTCTCGTGATGAGGCCATCACCTATTTTACTAATCTGGGTGAAACCTACAAAGCAAAAATCATTGCCGATATCCCGGCAGATCAAACCTTATCATTGTATCGTCAGGGTGACTTTGAAGATCTGTGCCGTGGCCCACATGTCCCATCAACCGGCCGTATAAAGGCGTTCAAGCTAACTAAGCTTGCCGGTGCCTATTGGCGTGGTGATGTGAACAATGAGATGCTACAACGCGTCTATGGTACTGCATGGCTGGATAAAAAAGCGTTGGCTGATTATTTGCACCGAATTGAAGAAGCTGAAAAACGGGATCATCGCAAAATTGGCAAAGCGCTGGATCTGTTTCATTTTCAGGACATCGCACCTGGCATGGTATTTTGGCATGCGAAAGGCTGGGCTATTTATCTGGTCCTTGAGCAGTATATTCGTGCTCGATTGCGTAATTTTGGATATGAAGAAATCAAAACGCCACAGTTGGCTGACAAGATTTTGTGGGAAAAGTCAGGGCATTGGGAAAATTACCGTGATGGCATGTTCACCACTGAAACTGAAAACCGTGATTATGCTGTGAAACCCATGAGTTGCCCGTGTCATGTGCAGGTTTTTAATCAAGGCATTAAAAGTTATCGTGATTTGCCGCTGCGTATGGCTGAATTTGGCAACTGCCACCGCTGCGAGCCATCGGGTTCATTGCATGGCTTGATGCGTGTACGTAACTTCGTACAGGATGATGGCCATATTTTTTGTACTGAAGCTCAAATTCAGTCTGAAGTAGCGATATTACTTGAATTAATTGAGTCCGTTTACGCGGATTTTGGTTTTAATTCGATTATTTACCGTTTGGCACGACGCCCTGATAAACGTGTTGGTGCGGATGACGTATGGGATAAAGCTGAAACGGCGCTGGAACAAGCCATGCTTGGCCGAAACATCGAATGGATTGATGCCCCAGGCGAGGGTGCTTTCTACGGGCCCAAAATTGAGTGCTCACTGTCCGATTGTCTTGGACGTATTTGGCAATGTGGAACAATACAGGTGGATTTTTCTACGCCAGGTCGACTAGACGCACAATTTATTGCCGAAGACGGAAGTAGACAAACACCCGTCATGATACATCGTGCGATAATTGGCACGTTTGAACGATTTATGGGTATTTTAATTGAGCATTATGCTGGGCTGTTCCCCTTATGGCTTGCTCCAACTCAGGTTTCTGTGTTAACAATTAGTGAAAAACAGAACGAATATGCTACGAAAGTTAATCAAATTTTGCGAAATAAAGGCATTCGTGCAATTTTTGACTTGAGAAATGAGAAGATAGGCTTTAAAATCCGTGAGCACACGCTACAAAAAGTGCCATATTTGTTGATTATTGGTGATAAAGAGGTCGAAAATGGCCACGTCACCATAAGGACTCGAGATGGTACAGATTTAGGTGTGATGACAATTGATACAATATGCGATACACTGCTTCGTGAAATTGAGGCAAAGCAACGTGTCGAACTTAAAATTTAGCTGGAGGATTAACCATTAGTGCATCAAATAAGCGTGAGAGTGATCGCGCGCGAATCAATGAACAGATCAATGTACCTGAGGTACGCTTAATTGATGTAGATGGCAATCAGGCAGGAATAGTGTCGACGCGTGAAGCGTTGCGTACAGCGGAAGAGGGCGGCTTTGATTTGGTTGAGATTTCTCCAACAGCCAAGCCGCCAGTCTGCCGTATTATGGATTATGGTAAATTTCTCTTTGAGGTGAGTAAGAAGCAAGCTGAAGCAAAGAAAAAGCAGAAGCAGATTCAAATTAAAGAGCTGAAATTCCGTCCTACGACGGAAGATGGGGATTATCAGGTCAAGCTACGCAACCTGGTACGTTTCCTGGATCATGGTGATAAGGTCAAAATCACACTGCGTTTTCGCGGTCGTGAAGTTGCCCATCAAGACCTTGGCATGAAAATTTTGGAACGTGTGCAGAAAGACATGGCTGAACTTGCCGTGGTTGAGCAGCATCCAAAACGTGAAGGCCGACAGTTGCTGATGGTGTTATCGCCGAAGAAAAAGTAACTTACTTAAGGACTCGTTCCTTTAATGCGGAGTACATTGTTATGCCGAAGTTGAAGACACACCGCGGAGCAGCTAAACGCTTTCGCAAAACTGCAAGTGGGGCGATTAAACGTCGTGGCGCTTACAGAAACCACATTCTCACTAAGAAATCGACTAAACAGAAACGTCATTTACGCGTTTCGTCTGGAACATTGAAGCCATGTGATGCGCGTTTAGCGTCTCGTATGTTGCACGGTAGTTAAGGGGAGAATGAATAATGCCAAGAGTTAAACGTGGTGTGACAGCAAAAGCCCGTCACAAAAAAGTTTTAGATCAAGCAAAAGGTTATTACGGTGCCCGTAGTCGCGTATACCGTGTAGCCAAACAGGCTGTTATCAAAGCGGGTCAATATGCTTATCGTGATCGCCGTCAAAAGAAACGTCAATTCCGTGCATTGTGGATTGTGCGTATTAATGCCCAAGCACGTGAATGCGGTATGTCTTATAGCCGTTTGATTGATGGTTTGAAAAAAGCTGAAATTGAACTGGATCGCAAAGTACTTGCCGACATGGCCGTACATGATAAACATGCATTCGCAGCAGTCGCCGAGTTGGCGAAAGCAGCATTGGCAGCATAGTAATAACTGTAGGGGCGCGCGGCGCGCGCCCTTCCTTCAACCATGATAATACATTTGGTTGATAAATAAGGTGATCCGCCTGGGAAGGGCGAGCGCCGCTAGCCGCTACGCCTCCTTTTTACAAAGAGAAGTATGTACCCCGTCTGAGGCCTAATTTATGCAAGATCTCATCTCGTTACAACAAGACGCCTTTGTGGCCATCGAAAAAGCTCAAGATATCACCACGCTCGAATCCATTCGTGTTGATTATCTGGGAAAAAAAGGTCGTCTTACAGATATCCTCAAGAATTTAGTAAACTTGCCGGCACAGGAAAAACCGAAAGTTGGTCAATTGGTTAATCAGGCCAAGCGTGATATTTCTGAAAAAATTGAATATACAATGCTGCAATTGAAAGAGCAGCAATTACAACAAAAATTAGCACAAGAACGAGTAGATGTTAGCCTGCCAGGTCGCAACAATCAATCAGGTTCCTTGCACCCTGTAACGCAAGTCAAGCAAGTCGTTAATGAGTATTTCAGCCGATTGGGCTTTGATATTTTGGAAGGGCCTGAAATCGAAACGGAATTTTATAATTTTGAAGCATTAAATATTCCAGGACACCACCCTGCACGAGCCATGCATGATACGTTTTATTTTGGTGATGGCCGCTTGTTGCGCACCCATACTTCGCCAGTACAAATCCGTAGTATGGAAAAACGTACACCGCCATTGCGCTTGATTGCCCCGGGTCGTGTGTACCGGTGTGATTCGGATTTAACCCATACACCGATGTTTCATCAGGTTGAAGGTCTGTTGATTGACAAACACGCCACATTGTCTGGATTGAAAGGTTTGTTGCAAGACTTTTTCGCGCACTTTTTTGGTCGGGAACTGGCTTTTCGTTTTAGACCATCGTACTTCCCCTTCACCGAACCTTCTGCTGAAATGGACATTGAGTGTACTCAATGCTCTGGTAAAGGGTGTCGAACGTGTAAATTTACCGGTTGGCTGGAAGTGGGTGGTTGTGGAATGGTGCATCCTAATGTATTAAACGCGGTCAATATTTCACCCGATGAGTATCAAGGATGGGCCTTCGGTATGGGGCTGGACCGATTGGCTATGCTGTTTTATGGTATAGATGACTTGCGTATGATGTTTGAGAATGACGTGACATTTTTAAAGCAATTTTAGTCGGATTTTCGATGATGCCGAGAAGATTTAATTTTAGGACGGTTCTATGAAAGTAAGTGAAGCGTGGTTGCGTGAGTGGGTGAATCCCTCATTGACAGGTAAACAGCTGGCCGCACAATTGACAATGGCAGGGCTTGAGGTCGATGCGGTAAGCCCTGTGGCAGGTGAATTTAATCGAGTGGTTGTGGCTCATGTATTCACGACTAAACCGCATCCGCAAGCCGATAAATTAACGTTATGCCAAGTGGATGCAGGCACGGGCTCCCCGATTCAAATCGTTTGTGGTGCGGCCAATGTGCGCGCGGGGCTTAAAGTTGCCCTTGCCTTGCCTGGCTCCACGTTACCCGGTGGTATGACCATTAAAGAATCCACACTCCGTGGCGAATTATCACAAGGGATGCTTTGCTCTGTTTCAGAGCTTGGGATGGATGACTGCTCTGAAGGTATCATTGAATTGCCCGATGATGCGCCTGTAGGCGTTGATTTACGCGAATACATGACGTTGGATGATCTGGTTCTGGATATTGATTTAACACCCAA
>CAMDBQ010000050.1 GCA_945889365.1 Legionella genomosp. 1
TTCATAATCCTGCTACAAATCAGAATGATTATTCTGTATATTGCGCACGAAACGCCGAATCTCAGTTTGAAAAGTTAAGCCCAGCACCGCCACAGTTACTTTGTGCTGAAAATCGAGGATATTATTATCTGGAACTAAATGAATCCAGTATTACCAAAAAATCTGCGCGAAAAAGTACCGGAAATCAATTCGTAGGAATCGTCCCAGCTGATGTTCAAGAATATAGTTTTACAAACGACACTTTTGTAGAATCCACTGGGGTTTCAAACACAACGCGTGATCAAAGAACCTATAGCGTTTCGAATAATATACTAAATGAATATTTCAAAAAAGATCTTACGGTCTTTAATCTGCAACTTAAAAAAATTTCATGCAATGAATTTCGTGAAGAAAGCTTATATAGTAAATATCAAGATCAGTTTGAATCTCAAGGATTTTATGAGTTTTGGCACACTTTACGTAAATCACATGCTGCACACAGCAAATCTGCTGATTTTGATCAAAAACTACAGTCTTTACAGGCTCCATATCCAGGATTTTTCATGGATTTTTGGCAAAAAATATGTGAAATCGTATTGAGTTTATTAGGCTATGAAGTACTAAATTTTCATGGATTTAAATCTGAATTAGCAGCATCAGAGAAATATCGGGGATTGTTTGAAAGTAACTCAACTCATCATCCAGAACAAGAACGTTTAAATAATACAGTTACGCCCAATTTTTAATAATAGCAGCTCTGAAGCGATAGACTTCAGACGACTTCAGAGCAGTTTGAGAAGATAAGAAAGTGCCTACAGCGTCGGCACAAGCTGGTGTAATTTTTATGGTTCTCAATAATTAAATGTAAGCAATCACCGTTCTCCAATTTTGGTCCCAATCATTGCTGGCAATAGCTGCCCTAATTTGCAAGATAGGATCTAATCCTAAATCTGAAACTAATATATCTTCCTCTACTTGCTGTAATTTAGACAGCGATTCGCCCACCTCTTCTGATGTGGTATGTATTTTTCCATGATTATTTATTCGACGTTTTTTGCTTGAAAATCGATTAATAAAGTTTTCACTGTCGCGATAAATATACTGAGCGCCAAGCTCAGAGTGGAGCTTTAACAGTTCACCAGATACCGATATTTTGAATTTTGTTTTTAATGATTAATAAAACATGTGTTTATTAATCATATTTAAGTGATATAATGATTAATAAAAAATAAGGTTATTAATCATGGCTTGGAGCTGGCAATTAAAGAATTGGCCGAATTTTACGTGGAATAAAGACAAACTAGAAAAATATGAGCACGAATTTATTTTAAATGCTGGTGTTATTATTGGTTCGTCTGAGCACATTTCAACTGAAGATAAACAGGAATTATTTGTACAGTTGTTATCTTCTGAGGCAGTGGACACTTCTTTAATAGAGGGCGAGCATTTAAATCGAGATAGTGTTCAGTCCTCTATTAAAAAGGAGCTAGGGTTGTCAGTAGATGTAACAAAAGCGACGCCTGCTGAGAAAAATATTGCAATGATGATGGTTGATTTATACGGCAAAATTGATGAGCCCTTGACACATGAAAGCTTATTTCATTGGCATAAGTTATTAATGAGGCATGATCATCGTATAGAGGTGGTTGGCGCATATCGATCGCATGAAGAACCAATGGAAATTGTATCTGGCCCTGATTATGCGAAGAAAGTTCATTTTGTAGCACCACCATCAAAAACTGTGCCAGATGAAATGAGTCGGCTTATAAAGTGGCTTGAAGATACATCGCCCAATGGAAATAGTCCACTACCTTCACTAACGAGAGCGGGTATTGCTCATTTATGGTTTGAAAGCATTCATCCATTTGAAGATGGGAATGGCCGTATAGGTCGGGGCGTAGCAGAGAAAATTTTGTCTCAGGGTTATTCGAATGCAATGATGACCGTATTGTCTAAGACATTATTACAAAAGAGAAAGGAATATTATGACCATTTAGGGAGGGCAAGTATCACACTGGACATAAATGATTGGTTATCGTGGTTTGCTGGAATTGTTCTTGAAGCACAACAAAACACTAATTTATGGGTTCATTGGATCATTGAGAAGGCAAGCTTTATGCTCAAGGCTCAAAGTCAAGTTAATGAGCGCCAAGAAAAGGTATTGCTTCGTTTGTTTCGATCAGGGCCTGAAGGGTTTGCTGGTGGTTTGAGTGCAAAAAATTATATGAGTATTACAGGGGCTAAGATTGCCACTACCACAAGAGATTTAAGAGATTTGGTTGAGAGTAATTTGCTCACCAAAACAGGTGAGCGCAAATCAACCCGATACTATTTGAAGATCAATATACCAAGCGAACCGGGTTATCAAGCAATTTTAAAGGGGGATTAAAATCAATATGCAACTATAAAACATGGGAGCGTAATTCCTATGGTTGGTGCTGGAATAAAACTGATTGGATCCACGGCTGTTGCATTAAAATTTGATCAACCTGCTGTAGGTTGATCAAATTTTAATGCGACAGCCGTGTGATTGGATCACATCACTATATACGTATATAAAATTTTAAAGCAATAATAAGAAAAGCCTATATTGCAGCTGATCCAAAAATATAATATCTTCAAGAAGGACTTTAAAACCCAACCAATTTTATTACACTACCAACCATAGAAATTACAACCCCAAATTATTACGTAATACAATACATTTCCACCTGTTGGTTCCTCGCTAAAAAAAGTGTATAATTGCTCTTTTTATTGCCTAATTAAGTCCATTATGAATCTCGATAAACATTATGATGTGATTGTCGTCGGTGGTGGTCATGCCGGTACGGAAGCCGCTCTGGCGGCAGCCCGCATGGGATCACAAACCTTGCTACTCACGCACAACATGGATCTGCTGGGGCAAATGTCCTGCAATCCCGCCATTGGTGGGATTGGCAAAGGCCATCTGGTGAAAGAAATTGACGCGTTGGATGGCGCCATGGCCCTTGCGGCTGATCAGGCGGGCATCCAATTTCGTATACTCAATGGCTCAAAAGGTCCCGCTGTACGCGCTACTCGTGCGCAAGCTGATCGCGTGCTGTATCGCCGCGCTATTCGTCAGCTATTGCAGTCACAACCCAACTTGACCTTATTTCAACAAGCCGTTGATGACGTGCTCATGGACGGTGATCGCGTAACTGGTGTCCTGACTCAAATGGGACTGGTCTTTCGAGCCAACACCGTCGTCTTAACCGTCGGCACCTTTTTGGGCGGCAAGATTCATGTCGGCATGAACCAATATGCCGGTGGACGAGCAGGTGATCCACCAGCGATTGCACTGGCTGCTCGCTTGCGCGAAATGAATTTACCGGTAGGGCGCCTGAAAACAGGAACACCTCCGCGGATTGATGGTCGCTCTTTGGATTACAGTCAAATGTCTGTGCAACCCGGCGATACACCGCTGCCAGTTTTTTCCTATTTAGGCAACATCAAGCAGCATCCTCAACAAGTGCCGTGCTTTATCTCCCACACCACCGAAAAAACCCATGCGATCATACGGCAAAATCTGCACCAATCTCCGATGTATGCAGGGGTGATTGAAGGTGTAGGGCCGCGATACTGTCCATCCATTGAAGACAAAGTCGTGCGATTTGCGGATAAATTATCTCACCAGATTTTTGTAGAGCCCGAAGGGCTGACAACCAATGAAATGTACCCCAACGGCATTTCAACCAGCTTGCCATTTGATGTGCAGGTACAATTTGTACGTACCCTCAAAGGCTTTGAAAATGCGCACATCACGCGCCCTGGCTATGCCATTGAATATGATTATTTTGATCCCCGTGGTCTAACCCCTTATTTGCAAACCAAACCCTTTGCCAACCTGTTTTTCGCAGGCCAAATCAATGGTACTACAGGCTATGAAGAAGCGGCAGCGCAAGGCTTGATTGCAGGCATGAATGCTGCGTTATTCAGCAAAGAGCAACCCTTGTGGAGCCCGCGTCGCGATGAAGCCTACATGGGCGTACTGATTGATGATTTAATCACCTGCGGTACGCAAGAACCTTATCGTATGTTTACCTCGCGTGCTGAATACCGTTTGTTGTTACGCGAAGACAATGCCGATTTACGCTTGACCGAAAAAGGCCGTGAGCTAGGTCTGGTTGGCGATGAACGCTGGCAAGCATTTTCCGAAAAGCGCGAATCATTGGAGAAAACCAACACATTGCTGAATAGCACATGGGTTCGTGTCGGCCACAATGAAGTCTTAAAAGATATCCTGGACACACCATTGCAACACGACTGCCGTGCCACCGATTTGCTCAAGCGGCCTGAAATAAGTTATAACCACTTGCAAGCCGTCGATGAGCTGGGCTTGCCCCCATTATCGAATGCAGTTGCCGAGCAAGTGGAGATCATCAGTAAATATGCGGGTTACATTGAACGTCAGCAATCGGATATTGACCGTTTGCGTAAACATGAAAACACGCCGCTGCCTGACACGCTCAATTATTCCCAAGTTTCTGGCTTGTCCAATGAAGTTGTGCAGAAGCTAACCAAAATTAGACCTGTAACGCTAGCTCAAGCTGGCCGCATATCCGGAATAACACCTGCGGCATTATCTTTGCTAATGGTTCACTTAAAAAAACAACGGTTACTCGCATGAATGATCATCGTCAAATCGAACGCGCGCTCTCAGAAGGCATGCAACGACTAGGGCTTGATTGTAAAGATGATGGATTGCTTCATTACCTTGAGCTCTATCTCCAGTTATTGCATAAGTGGAATCAAGCTTATAATTTAACTGCTGTTCGTGATATGGATAGCATGGTAACGAAGCACATACTGGATAGTCTGGCCATTTTACCCTGGGTACAAGGCGTTCGCGTTTTGGATGTGGGCACAGGGCCAGGTCTTCCTGGTATCCCCCTTGCATTGGCCAACCCCGCATTACAAGTGGTCTTACTCGACAGCAATGGCAAAAAAATTCGCTTTTTGCAGGAAGTGAAGCGCGCACTGGACTTACATAACGTTGAGATTGTTCAAACTCGCGTGGAAAACTATCACCCGGCATCGAGTTTTGATACAGTTACGAGCCGAGCATTCAGCGAGCTGCAACTCATGCTAAACTGCACGCAACATTTGATTGCGCCAAACGGCATCTGGTTGGCCATGAAAGGCCGTCATCCGGAGGCAGAGCTGGTTGGGATTGACCGACCTTATCGAATTGAATCTTATACAGTCGCCGGCATTGAAGGCGAGCGTTGCTGCGTTATTGTCGAAAACAAGGAGCTGTAAACCATGGCAAAAATTATAGCCATCGCCAACCAGAAGGGCGGTGTTGGTAAAACTACAACGGCTATTAATCTGGCCGCATCTCTTGCGGCAAATCATCAGAATGTACTTCTGGTCGATCTTGATCCACAAGGCAACGCCACGATGGGTTCTGGAGTGGATAAAAATACACTGGTGCATACATGCAATGACGTTTTACTTCACGATTGCACGGCAGAACAAGCCTGCTTAACCACAGCGAGCGGTTTTGACCTGATTCCTGGCAATGGCGATTTAACCGTTGCGGAAGTCAACTTAATGGAACGCGAGCACCGTGAAACGTTTTTATTTAAAGCCCTACAGCCCCTGCAAAGCCGGTATGATTTTATTTTAATTGATTGCCCGCCAGCACTGAATACACTGACGCTGAATGCCCTGGTGGCGGCGGATTCCGTATTGGTGCCCATGCAGTGTGAATATTTTGCTTTGGAAGGCTTGGCTGCATTGTTATCAACTGTCGAACAAGTCCGTGCGTCAGTTAATCCGCGTTTACAGCTCGAAGGCGTGCTAAGAACCATGTATGATTCACGGAATCGATTGTGCTCTGATGTGTCGAAGCAACTACTAACTCACTTTAACAGTAAGGTTTATCGCACAGTCATTCCACGTAATGTGCGCTTGGCTGAGGCTCCAAGCCATGGTATGCCGGCATTGCAATACGATAGAACATCATCTGGTGCATCAGCGTATATGATTTTGGCATCGGAAGTGCTAGGTAGACAGCCTGAAGTGGCGAAGGTAGCATTAACGTAAATAGAACACGAAGGGTGGGCACGTCGCTGCACTTCTTTGCCCACCCGACAAAAACTAACGGTCGCGGCTCGGATTATGAACGTTTAAAGAGGTCTGTTATATGGTTGTGAAACGTGGTGGCTTGGGACGAAGTTTATCGGCATTATTAAGCCAGGCTAGCAGTACATTGATCACAGATACCGTTGCGGGTAATCAAGCACCAGTGCATTTAACCCTGGCAATAGATAAATTACAGCCAGGCAAATATCAACCGCGTCGTGAAATCACAGAAAGCACTTTGCTTGAGCTGGCTGAATCAATCAAACAACAAGGCTTGCTACAACCTTTGGTTGTGCGTGAAATTGCATCTGGCGACTATGAAATCATCGCCGGTGAGCGTCGCTGGCGTGCTTGCCAAATGGCAGGAAAGACCGATGTACCGGTCATTGTTCATCAAGTCGATGATGAAACCGCCATGGCCATCGCCTTGGTTGAAAACTTACAGCGCGAAGATTTAAACGCAATGGATCAAGCCTTGGCCATGCAACGCTTGGTCACCGAATTCGCCTTAACCCATCAACAAATTGCCAATTTGCTGTGTAAATCACGCACTGCGGTCAGCAATTATTTGCGATTATTAAATTTAAATAATCATGTCCGGCGATTACTGGAACATGGTGATTTGGATATGGGGCATGCTCGTTGCCTGCTAATGCTGGATGACGCCTTGCAAACCCAAATCGCAGATATGGTTGTGAAGAAAAGTCTTTCCGTACGCGAAACAGAAGCCTTGGTGGCACGCGTAAAAGCCGGCTCTCCTATTCGAGAAACCAAGCTTGATTTGGTCCCGCTATTCGATGAACAGCTGCAAAACCTGGCCCGTCAATTACAAACCAAAGTCAAAATCAAACAAGGCACAGCAGGGCGCGGGTCATTGATTATTCATTACGATGGCACACAAAATTTAGAGAGCATGATTGGGCGACTATTAGAGTGTAGGGGCTAGCGGCCCTTGCCCTTTGATCAAGCGGAAATATAAACATGTCACAAACCATTGGCTTTGCCGCCGAAGAACAAGCCCGCACCTACCTCAGCGCACAAGGGTTAATCTGGGTCGAAAGCAACTACTTTTGCCGTTTAGGTGAAATCGATTTAATTATGTGCGACAAAGACCATTTGGTTTTTATAGAAGTGCGGGCGCGGTCCTCTAATGCCTATGGCGGAGCGATACAAAGCATCACACAAAGCAAGCGACAAAAATTACTAAAAACAGCAACCCTTTATTTACAGACAAAAAAACTTTACGATAAACAACCCTGCCGTTTCGATGTGTTAAGTCTGGACGGCGTGCCACAGCAGATCACGTGGATCAAAAATGCATTTGGAGCGGACTTCTAACAAATTGAAAAAACATCATAAAATAATAAATAACTAACGATTAGCTGTTCAGACCCCAGGCGTCTTTGCGAGCTCAGCGATGGAAAGACGCCTGGGGTCTGAACAGCTACGAGGAAAAACATGACTCAACTGGAAGACAGAATCAGGCATCTGTTCGGCGTAAATATCGAGACAAAAATCGCCATGGCAGACACGATGTCGATTGAAATTGCCAAAGCAGCCCAACGTTTAATTAGCTGCCTATTAAATGACAACAAGATTTTTTTGTGTGGAAATGGCGGGTCGGCAGCCAATTGCATGCACTTTTCTGCCGCCATGCTAAATCATTTTGAAGTTGAGCGCCCGCCCTTGCCAGTAATTGCATTAACCACGGACATGACGGCCATGACTGCGATCGCCAACGAAGGGCATTATGATCAAGTATTTGCACGGCAAATTCAAGCTCTGGGCCACGAAAATGATGTTTTAATTGCCTTGTCAACCACAGGTAATTCTAATAGTGTATTAAATGCTGTGAATGCCGCCAATGAAAAAGGCATCGATACTATCGCGCTATGCGGACGTGATGGCGGTGTACTGTCCAATCATTTAGGCCCGGAAGATTTTGAACTCAGGGTTCCAGGCGATACAGCAGCACAAATCCGCGAAACACACCTGTTCATTTTGCATTGCTTTTGCGATTTGATTGATCAATCTTTATTTGGCCAAATGTTGGGATAAACATGAAAATTAAAACACTGATTTTTTTATTGCTGGGTTCAATGTTAACTGGCTGTGCCGTAGCAGTAGTTGCGGGTGCCGCAGGCAGCCTAGTGGTTTACGATAGACGTACGGTGTCGATGGTTGAAAAAGATGCTCGCATCTTTCATATTATACATTCGGCCATCATTCCAGACCCACGCTTTCGTGATTCCCGCATCGTTATCAGTAGCTTCAATGAAGTGGTGTTATTAGCAGGTCAAGCACCCAATGCATCTCTGCGTGCGGTTGCCGAAAAAGTTGCGCAACAAACACCAAATGTGAACCGGGTATATAATGAAATTACCGTTGATTACCCAATATCACTCTCGCAACAAAGCAAAGACACCTGGACCACCAGTCAAGTGCGCAGTAATATGCTCACCCAAAAAGGATTGGAATCGGGATCACTTCGCGTTATTACCGAAAATGGTATCGTGTATTTGATGGGCATCGTTACCCCTGAACAATCCAATCTAGCTGTCAATGTAGCA
>CAMDBQ010000051.1 GCA_945889365.1 Legionella genomosp. 1
CTGGAACAACGTCTGCAAGAAGATTTTTCTTCAGAAAAAAGAGAGTCTGTAAAATCAAATCTTGGTAAGGTTGAAGAGTTATCTGCTCGGCTTGATGCGGGATTTCCCATCGATATTGCTTTATTCAATGAAACGTTATTGAAATGCGGACTGGACAAGGCTTCACATGAAATCAGCAATGCTATTCAACGATTGGAAACCTATAGAGATTTATTAATTAGATATGGGGCTCTAAATGATGATGGCGCTCATCAACAAATGGATGACATTATACATACGCTACAAGATCAACAATCTGCGGTTAATGCGTGTGTCTTAAACCTTCCAGTCAATGCTCTTCAAAAAACTTTAGATGATACAGCGGCTATTTTTGTAAACGTTCAAAATGCGCTTAAGCTATCACCTACAAAAACCACCACTTCAGGTATTATTAATCGGTTAAAAAATGTCATCGCTCACGTAATAGAGTTCATTAATTCATGTTTTGGTCTAGCTACTAAAGTTAATATTGAGGATATAAATACGTGCAGAAAATCAATCATTGATAATATGAAACAAATGAAGAATGAATTAAGTAACATGCGTCTGGATACGCCCAACAATCCTCCACGTGCGCTTGCTTCCTTGCTGGATACCGCTTCTGCAAAGAACGCGCAAGAGAGTAATCCGGCTGAACAACCACCCGATTTCAAGAACTAAGAAATTTCGTCATCCCGAGCTTGCGATGGATGGCCAAACGTGGCACCGAGTTTCATGGCGGAGATCCCTCGTAAGCTCAGTATGACGTGAAGAGCCGGCAATTTTCAATAAACTGTGACATAATCTTCCTATTCTACTCTTTATATTGATCCTCACATGAAATATGCCGATCTCCGCGATTTTATCGCGCAATTGGAAACGCGCGGGTTATTGCACCGCATAGACTATCCTGTATCACCCCATCTTGAAATGACCGTCGTCAGTGACAGAGTTTTGCGTGCTGGCGGGCCTGCGTTGTTGTTTGCCCATCCAGCTGGATTTGACACGCCCGTACTCACGAATGTATTTGGCACGACTGAACGTGTGGCGATGGGCATGGGTGAAGAAAGCATCACGGCTTTACGCGAGGTTGGAAAATTGCTGGCAGCGTTGAAAGAACCCGATCCGCCAAAAGGATTTAAAGATGCGTTTAGTAAATTACCTTTGTTAAAACAAGCCTTAAACATGGCGCCTAAATACGTTAGCCATGCAGCCTGTCAAACGCATGTTTGGGAAAATGATGAGGTTGATTTAAATACATTGCCGATACAAACCTGTTGGCCTGGTGATGTCGCACCTTTGATTACCTGGGGCATGGTCACAACCAAAGGGCCGCATCAACCACGTGAAAACATGGGGATCTACCGCCTGCAAGTGCTAAGTAAAAATAAGCTCATCATGCGTTGGCTGTCTCATCGCGGAGGCGCGCTGGATTATCAATCTTGGCAACAAGAACATCCAGGCGAGCGATTCCCGGTTGCGGTAACGTTAGGCGCTGATCCTGCAACGTTGCTCGCTGCGGTGACACCCGTTCCTGACTCATTATCAGAATACGCTTTTGCCGGTTTGTTACGTGGTCAGCGTACCCAATTAACGCGTTGTATTGGTTCTGAATTGCATGTGCCTGCCAGTGCTGAAATCATTTTGGAGGGATATTTAGAGCCGGGTGTTGAAGCACCGGAAGGGCCATTTGGTGATCACACAGGCTATTACAACGAAGTACAATCATTTCCTGTATTTACAGTAGAGCGGATCACACATCGTGACAAACCCATTTATCACAGCACCTACACGGGCCGCCCACCTGATGAACCGGCGATTCTGGGTCTTGCATTGAACGAGGTATTTATTCCATTATTGCAAAAGCAATTTCCGGAGATTGTCGATTTTTACTTGCCGCCGGAAGGCTGTTCTTATCGCTTGGCCGTAGTGACGATTAAAAAACAATACCCTGGCCACGCCAAACGTATCATGATGGCCGTTTGGTCTTTTTTGCGTCAGTTTATGTACACTAAATTTGTCATTGTCTGTGATGATGATATTGACGCACGAAATTGGCAGGATGTAATCTGGGCCATGACCACGCGCATGGATCCACTCCGAGATACGGTGATGATCGATAACACACCCATTGATTATCTGGATTTTGCATCACCCGTTTCAGGTTTGGGTTCTAAAATGGGCATGGATGCCACCAGTAAATGGCCTGGCGAAACGCAACGAGAATGGGGGCGAACAATTAAAATGGATACTGGCGTATTAGATCGAGTCAATGGATATTGGTCAGATTTGGGGCTTAAATCATGATTCAGGCACGCGTCGAGAGCATCACACCACTGACAGACAGCATTTTGCAATTAATTCTAAAACCCGATACCTATATTGATTATCAGGCAGGACAATATTTGCAAATCATGCATGAAGACGAAGCCTTTTGTTACTCAATTGCAAACGCGCCACTTGGCTCTCATCAATATGAATTGCATATTCGGCACACGCGCGATAATCCCTACAATCAACCCTTGTTTGCCGAGATTAAACGCAAAGGGGTGGTTACTATAGATTTGCCGATGGGTGAATGCAATGTTAGCCGAATGGATCCAACCAAGCCGATTTTATTCATCGCTGGAGGCACAGGCTTTGCACCCATCAAAGCGATGATTGAGCAGTTGCTGGCGGATGGTGAATCGCGTCGATTCGAACTCTTTTGGGGGGCGCGCTCACAAAGTGATTTATACATGGATAACAAAGTGATGAATTGGCAAGCACACGTTACCCATTTCAAATATGTTTCGCTTTTATCAGAACACAGTCAGAAGACGCTGGTTGACATGGTTCTGGAGCGTCATGCACTCGACATCAATCAGTGGCAAATCGTTATTAGCGGCCCATTTGACATGGCTTATAGCATTCGTGATGCGCTTGTGGTTCAAGGCGTATCAGAAGAGAGCCTTTTTTCAGATGCGTTTACGGCGTAGGTTAAATTCAGGAGCAGACCATGGAAACAGTATACCAACTACTAGGCTTAATGGGCGCGGCACTCATCGTCTGGGTTATTTATCGCAGTATCAAAGGACGACCCGAGCAATTTAGTCGAGACAATTTGACCAAAAGCTTCTCAACCATGGGGATCCTGGCCTTGGTGTTAATTGCATTCGTAGCTGTGTTGATATTCCTTGCTCGGATGTGATCGTAGCCGTGTACAATTTAAATAGTGAGTCCGGCTTTTTCATATTCATCAAAACTTGGGAGCGAGTTGCTTTCAATTGTTATTTTAGGCCATACGGTTAATGCTGGGTTTTTGCTAACGCTTGATGGTGGGTTTGCTTTTGGCCTAAAAAGATCCACGGGTAATGGTTTTTGTTGGACAGGTACTGATTTTGGGTTTATGTTTGGCATGGTGGAATTAACATTAAAAAGATCATTGCGGATGTTATTATAACATAAAAACCCAAGACGTGTTTTATGATTTTACCCGCCATCCTGAAGGCTTATCATTACCCACAAGTCAGTCAACTCACGACCAGCTTGAGTCCATAGCCACGAGTTGTCGTCCCCGCGAAGGCGGGGATCTATGCTTGGCATCACTACCATGCCACACCAGAGATCCCCTCCTTCGCGGGGACGACATGCATCAAACTGGTGGGTAATGATAAGCCTGCACGGACTCATTACTTAGTTTTGTACCGCTGGTGTTTCCGATGTGGTTGTAGCTGGTGTTGCAGATGTATCAGTGCTTTTCTTCGTAGCCTCGTGATGGGGTTTGTGGTGAACAGCCTTCTTTTGTGGAGCTACAATTGCTTTTTCTGTTGCATGAATGTCTTTTTCTGTTGCATGAATGTCTTTTCCAGCGCCAACAACGGCTCCTGTGACTGTTTGGCCAATGCCTGCAGCAGTGTGTCCGACACCTACGGCAGTGCCTTGGACAGTATTACATGCAGTCAGCAATGATGCGCTTACTAAAATAACACCTAAACCCAGTACAGTTTTTTCCATATAACAATTCATATAAATCTCCATAAAATTAAAATCAAGATGCGAGGGTAAATACTGAGACTATTCGGAGAGGTTGTCAACTTAATGGCGAGGAATATTGAGGTAATGATCAGTTTTTGGGTTATCAATGGCCTGCTGATTGGAATCGTGGGCCAATAACGGCTCTTCTACATAAGTCATTTGACTGCTGCTATCGACTAATAAGCGATACCAAGGGTTGCGCATGGAAAAGTCGCGTTTACAGGCTTGTGGGTTATAGCGTCCGGAGGCTTGAAATAAAGGGTCAACATCAACAACAACTGCGCGATAGCCTTGTCGAGTATGCATGACGATATCGCCAATGTTGAATTTTGCGGTTTTGTTCATTTGGATCTCCAAGTAATCCATACTTGGAGTGTCGGCTCAAATTGGTTTTTCTTTAGCTTCTTTGTTCCGTTAAGCAGCTGAAAACGTGTTTTTCTTCTTCGCGCATCGTGAGTACTTCAACGCCGGTTTTGGTAACCAACAGCGTGTGCTCCCATTGAGCGGATAGTTTTCGGTCTTTTGTCAAGGCAATGCTCCAACCATCTTTTTTCAAATGCTTCACATCAGCGCTGCCCTGGTTGATCATCGGCTCAATAGTGAAGGTCATGCCCTCTTTTAAAACCATGCCGGTGCCAGGTGTGCCATAGTGAAGAACCTGAGGGTCTTCATGCATTTTCAAACCAATTCCATGGCCACAATATTCACGCACTACGGAGTAATTGTTTTTCATGGCATGGGATTGAATGGCATGGCCAATATCGCCCAGAGTAGCACCCGGTTTGACTACAAAAATACCGTTATAAAGGCATTGCTGTGTCACATCAACCAGACGCTGAGCGTGCGAGGGTACCGCGCCAATGCAAAACATCTTGCTGCTATCACCAAAATATCCTTCACTGATAACCGTAACGTCAACATTCACGATGTCGCCATTTTTTAAAATCTGTGTGGACGAGGGCATGCCATGGCAAATCACCTGGTTGAGTGATGTATTGACGGAATAAGGATAGCCGTACTGTCCTTTGCTACCAGGAATGGCATGCAGTGTATTGCGAATATAATCTTCACAGAACGCATCAATTTGCATGGTAGTCATACCTGGCTTGATGATTTGACTCACTGCTTCGAGAACTTTAGCGGTTAAATGACCCGCAGTTCGCATTTTTTCTATTTGTTCGGGTGATTTGATTGATGTCATAATTTACCAGCTCTTGGATAAAAAATTATAGATAATAGAAGTATTTTATCATATCCGAGCCGCGACCGTTAGGGAGTGTTCACGATTACTAGGAAAACCGCGCTACAGGCTGATGGCAATAAGGCGCCTTGCCTGATTTAGAGTAGTAATCCTGATGGTAATCTTCTGCTGGCCAAAAAGGTTGTACAGGAAGTATGCGTGTTGCAACGTCAAAACCGTTTTGTCTTAATTCTTCAATCAAGCCCTCTGTATGCATAAGTTGATTCTGATTATAGTAAAAGACAGCACTTTGATATTGATGTCCCAAGTCAGGGCCTTGACCACTGCGCTGGGTTGGGTCGTGAATCTCAAAAAAATGTCGGGCCACGGTTTCAAAACTAGCTTTAGCAACATCAAAAATAACCCGGACTGCCTCATAATGCCCGCTGTCACCCCGACAAACATCATCGTACGTTGGGCTAGCAATTATTCCTCCGGAATAACCGTCCTCAACCTTGATAACGCCTGGCATTCGTTTGAGATAATAATCAACCCCCCAGAAACAGCCGCCCGCGACGATGGCCTCTTCTGTGTCGAGAACTTGATCATCTTCAACAAAATCAATGGCGACAGAGTTGACACAATGACGGCGATTTTTAGGTGTTAAATGCTCACCCGTAAACATATGACCTAAATGTCCATCGCATCGATTGCAGCGAATCTCTATGCGTAGGCCATCGGGATCTGAAATGTGCTTTATTGCATTGAGAATTTCATCATCAAAACTAGGCCAGCCACATCCTGAGCTAAATTGACTACTGGCCCGAAACAAGGCAAAGCCACAACGGCGACACAAGTAGGTGCCCTGTTTCGCAATAGTATTATAGGCGCCACTATGCGGGTACTCCGTCGCAGCATCGCAAATAACACGACGTGACGACGGAGTCAGGCTGGCTGTTTTGTCGATAAAAGGACTCATGGGGTTGTCCGCTGACAGATTTTATCAGCTAAGTAACCAATCGCACCGGCATAATAAATTGAATTGTTATAGTGCAGGATCATTTTATAATTTGGAAGGGCTAGAAACACCGGGCCGCCATTAGGCTGCACTAAACTGGCCTGCAGATTTTGATAAGGAAGCGGCTGACCACTTTCCGTGCGCACGCCCAAGGCATTCCATTCACTAACAGGTTTAACAATGGCTTTTCCCTCAAGCGAAGTATCAAAATGCGGTGGCAATTTCACGTAAACAGCCCAGGGTTCGCCGGTGTGCCAGCCATTAAGTTTCATATAATTGGCAATGGAGGCAAACACGTCCGGTTTTGATGTCCAAATGTCCTTATGGCCATCACCATCATAATCAACTGCATATTTCACCCAGCTTGAGGGCAGGAATTGTGGTTGGCCTGAAGCACCAGCCCACTCGCCTTTAAATTTGGCCATGGTCACGTGGCCATCGTTCAAAATATGCAGCGCCAGGAATAATTCTTTGCGGAAAAAAGCAGGACGAGTGGAATCATATGCCAAGGTAGCCAGAGATTTAACCACAGGGAAGTTCCCCATGTAACTACCATAACTGGTTTCCATGCCCCAGAATGAGACGATAAAACAGGGGTCAACACCGTATTGATTACCTATTTTACCTAAGACCTCCTGGTTTTTTTTGTATTCTTTACGCCCAATGGCTATACGGTAAGCATCAACACGAGAGCTCAGGTATTTGGAATAGGTTAATCGGTGCTCTGGTTGAGACTTGGCAAGTCCTTTAACTTGGCTACTGGGTTCGTGAATGTCAGCGAATGCCATATTAAACACCAAGGGTGAAATACCTTGGTCCATGGCTTCTTTTCGAACCGCTGCTACCCAACTGCCCCAGCTCTGTGTCTGTGCTGTAACCATGGCTGGCAGCAGAAATGTTATCGCCATGGTTAAAATTGTGCCCCATTTTTTCATTGGTTGTCCTCTTGGTATATTTGATTGATATTGGATAGTGTGGATGCAAACGGAGTAAATGGCAAATGACCATCTCGTTCCGTTGATAAGCACCTAAAATCCCCAACCATTTTTCGCATATGGACGACGTTTTTTTTGTGCATGGATAAGTTCCCTCTTATACGGTATAGTTCAACCCCCTAATTCATGGAGGATGTATGCGAAAAAATTTGATCATAGGCAATTGGAAAATGAATGGCCGACTCGAGCAGGTGGGCGCTTTGTTGCGTGAATTACTTGCTTTATTGTCTGAGCAGGCCGGAGTTGAATGCGTTGTTTTACCACCCGCTATATATTTGCCTTATGTGAGTTATCAGCTGACCGGTAGTGCTATAGCTTGGGGCGCGCAAAATGTTTATCCAAAGGATGCCGGTGCATTTACAGGGGAGTTGTCAGGGCCGATGTTGCAGGACTTTGATTGCAAATACGTATTGGTTGGACATTCAGAGCGTCGACACTTGTTTAATGAAGATGAAAAATTTGTCGCAGAAAAATTCCACCATGTAAAATATCATGGTATGATACCAGTACTTTGCATAGGCGAGACATTGGCTGAGCGTGAGCAAGGGCTTACAGAGCAGGTTTTGGCGAAGCAGTTGTTAGCAGTAACGCACACAGGGAATCATTTTTTTGAAAACTGTGTTGTAGCCTATGAGCCAGTCTGGGCGATAGGTACCGGGCAAACAGCTACTCCTGAACAAGTGCAGTCAGTGCATGTGTTCATACGAGACTTGGTTGCCAAAGTGGATGAAAGCAATGCTCAAACACTGTCCATTCTATATGGCGGCAGTGTAAACGAAAACAATGCGCATGCGCTTTTTGCGATGCCAGATGTTGATGGTGGCTTGATTGGTGGTGCGTCCTTGAATGCACGACAATTTGTGGAAATTGTAAAATGTATCAATTATTATTAATAATTCATGTTTTAATCGCTATGACTGTAATTGGCTTAGTGCTTATTCAGCATGGCAAAGGTGCCGATATTGGCGCTTCTTTTGGATCAGGTGCTTCCAATACGGTTTTTGGTAGTCAGGGAACCGGTAGTTTCCTGTTTAAACTAACTGGCGCATTGGCCTTGACCTTTTTTGCTACAAGCTTGTTGTTGTCATCTATGGTAGCTAGTCAGTATCATAAAGCTGACATACCGGCTATCCCTCAACAAACCAGTGCTCCGGAAAGTAAAATTCCCGTGCCGGTTGAAAGTGGAAAACAATAAACATTTTTGCCGAAGTGGTGGAATTGGTAGACACGCCGTCTTGAGGGGGCGGTGGCGTAAAGCTGTGCCGGTTCGAGTCCGGCCTTCGGCACC
>CAMDBQ010000052.1 GCA_945889365.1 Legionella genomosp. 1
CAGGCCTAAGGCAGTTAAAGAGGTTCTGATACCCAAGGAAGGGAAAGCAGGTGCGACTAGGCCACTGGGCATCAGCGCGTTTGAAGATAAAATAGTTCAACTTCAAATGGCAAAAATTCTGGAGGCGATATACGAACCGATATTTAGAGGCTGTTCGTACGGATTTCGTCCCGGTCGAAGTTGTCACACAGCAGTAGCTGCGCTGTTAACACATTTGCACGATAAAGGATGCGAAATCCTCATCGATGTAGATTTGAAGAATTTCTTCGGGAAGATTCAGCATGATATTTTACTCGGTTTTCTAAGGCGTAAAATTAAAGATGAACGCTTTATTCGCTATGTGGCGAGAATGCTTAAGGCGGGTATATTTAGAGATGGACGATTTGAAGTGAGTGATGAGGGGAGCCCCCAGGGGTCATTATGCAAAGCTTTGCATAATGAGCCTTATGCAAAGTAAAATATTATGCAAAGTAAGGCGTTACAACCCAGTAAACATCAAGTTTTGAGTCCATTTACTTTGCATAATTTTCGACCTACTTTAATTCAGACAACCAAGAAAGCAATGCCTGATCCTTGCTCCAATCAGGAAGACTGCTGTCTATCAAATCAGGATAAAGATTTTCTATTGCTCTCCTTTTTGTTTCAGTATCCGCTCGAGCGTAAATTTCAGTGGTTTTTACATCGACATGACCGAGAAAATCACGAATGTATATGATATTTACACCTGCTTGCAATAGACGCATTGCCTTTGAATGGCGCAGCATGTGGACCTTAACTTTACCAGGTATGATGGTTGATGTTTTTCTTGCCAAAGCAACATATTTTGCAAGGATATAAGCGACACCTTCTTTTGTCAGCTTATGATGCTGGTTGTTAGCAAACAGCGGTTCTTCATTTCGCCAAGGTTTATCCAGACTGTTTTCCAGAATATAGCGTTGTAATAGGGTGGCGGTGTTCGTCATGACAGGTACCCGTCTGATTTTATTGCCCTTGCCAGTTAATATTAGAACAGCGGGTGCCTGCAAGATAACATCACGAACTTTGATGTCACACACCTCTTGCACGCGCGCGCCGGAATCGTACAACATACTGATTAGCGTAAGATCACGCCTGCCTTTTCGTGTACGTTTGTCAGGCTGTTCCAACAGTAGTTTTATTGCTTCCGGGATCAAGTATTCCACTACTGTTTTCAATGCTTTTTTAATGGGGATAGCAGATATTTTTTGGTAATTAAATATACCGGTTGGCTCTTCTGCTTGTACATATCGAAAAAAAGAATGAATAGCAGCCAGCCTTTGATTTCTGGTAGAGATGCTGCACTGTCTATCCATTTCTAACCATGCTAAAAAATCGATAAGCAATACGCTTGAAAGAACATTCAGGGTTATTCGCTCGACCGGGATCGCTTTCATAGTCTGACAGTAATTAATCAACAATTTAAACGTATCGCGGTAGGAGTAAATGGTATTCTTGCTTACATTTTTCTGGTTTGGCAGGTAAGCCGAAAGAAAGTCAGTAAGGTATTTTGCAAAGTCAGTAGGTTTCATCGGTATCTCCTTGTAACTCAGGGATTATGCCAGGATATCTGGTCTCCATTTTCAACGTGATATCAGGAAACACATCCACCGTCATACGTAAGTAGTACGCGGTTTCACGAAACGACTCATGTCCCAAGTAGGTTTTAAGCACGGGGAGATACACCGTTAGATCTTTTCCTTGCTCAGCCCATTTTTTCAAGCAATGGATCGAAAATGTATGACGAAAGTCATGGATTCGTGGGCCATATCCTCTGCCACCATGTGAGATTCTTGCGCGCCATAAAAATCTGCGGAAGTTTTTATACATGTTACCCCTTGTCATTGGCTTACCATCAAGCGCTGGGAAATAGTAATCTTCTGCATTTGAATCAGGGTGTACTATTTTTGAAAAATCACGACATCGCTGCGTAAGTGAGTCTGACATAGGGACCAGTCGGCTGTTGTCTTTTTTGGACTGATTAATAGTGAGCACCCCATTTTCAAGATCAACATCAGCGACTTTGAGTAATGTTGCTTCTGTTACCCTCAGACCACACATATAAATCATGCGAAAGATGACTGGCATAATTAGATGTCGTGATGGGCACTCGCAAGAGTATCTGCACTTTTCTGTCTGTGCAAAAAATTTTGTTAGCTCCTCGACAGTATAAATATACGGTACATATTGTTTTACTTTTGGATAACGTCCCGTGGGCATGATGTAAGCATTGATACCGATGGAATCAAGATATTTTGCAAATTGGCGAATGATGGATGTACGCGAATTATGGTTTGCCTGTGTTTCGTAACTTCTTTTTTTGCACCAGTCCAGTACCATTTCTTTTGTAAGAGCAGTAGCTTGAGGATAGTTTTCCAACGTTAATGTGCTAAAGCATTTTAAACGACCAGCCTCGGTGTTGTATTTGTATCCAACCGCTTGCTTTAGTTCAACGTAATTTTGAATATGTTCTTTGAATGGTCCGACATAAATGAAATCACTCATGATCGTCCTCCTTAAAATCCAGAGAGCATTCACGCAGTTTGTTCAAATCGACTTTGAGGTAAATAGCTGTTGAGTCAGTATCAATATGACCTAAGATATCTGAAATAATGGCCAACGGGGTGTCTTTCTCAAGGAGCATGCTGGCCATGGTATGCCGTAATGAATGCATGCCCCTTTTCTTTTTCAATGTCGGAAGATGCGCAACCTCCATGTATCGTTTAATCAGTTGAGTTAAATGATCGCCTTCTGCAAACGGACCAAACGGTGCCATATGTTTTACAAAAATATAGGGGCAGTCTATTTTAGGTCGACCATATTTAAGGTAGTCGATCACAGCCCAGCCCAGCCGATCCATCTCCTGTTCTAGGTCATGAAGCAGTTCAACCAATGTTTTTTTTGCATGATGAGTATCTCCTAAAACGATGGTTAGAGCCTTGTGCTCTGTTATCAGTTTAGAAGAATATTATGCAAAGTAAAACGAGATTGGATCAGTGAAAACAGTGGGCAATGTATCGGTTACTTTGCATAATTACTTTCTTTGCATAAGGGAATATAGCCAGTCCGGTTTTGTCAAATATCTACGCGCATTACGTGCTAGACATGTGGATGGAAGACGTGGTGCCACTCTACACAAAACATGAAGTCTGTTCCTTTAGATATGCGGACGACCAAGTGGTCTGTTGTCGTTATCGCAGCGACTCGGTCAAAGTGCTCAAGGCATTAAAACAACGACCGAATAAGTATGGGTTGGAACTAAACGCGGAAAAGACGAAGGTCGTCACGTTTAATGAATGGGCTTTCCCTCAAGTTAAGCAAGACACCTTCGACTACCTTGGATTTACATTTTATATACGACGATCTCGAAAAGGGCATGTCCATGTGGCAGTCAAAACCGCACGAAAGCGATTCTATGCAAAACTTGGAAAAGTGAAGTTGTGGTGCAAACTGAATAGAGACAAGCAAAAGCTCTTAGCACTATGGGAAGCATTCAACTCGAAATTACGTGGGCACGTGGAATATTATGGTGTCTCGCTTAACCCAGATCGAGTGTACAGTTTTGTTTGTCAATTGCTTATGGACGTCAAAATCCAACAAAACTTATGCCTAATACGAGTTAGCTATAGCACTTTATTAAGCGTGAATGTGAAAAATGATAAATTTGGTTTAAGTG
Source organism: Legionella genomosp. 1 (assembly GCA_945889365.1). Taxonomy (GTDB): domain Bacteria; phylum Pseudomonadota; class Gammaproteobacteria; order Legionellales; family Legionellaceae; genus DDPF01. The sequence continues at coordinate 3,692 of CAMDBQ010000052.1, forward strand.
AAAATTCCGGGTGTTTTCTTTGGTCGGTGCTGATTGATCTGTGCTCGCTCGTTCTTGAAAACTCAAACCTCAACGACAAATCTTTTGCCTGTTAATTTACTGAACATCCAGTAGTTGGCGGGAATCGCTGCATACCCGCAAGCAACGCCAACTTTTCATTTAAGACATTACCCTGAATCCGACCTATCATGGAAAGTTGCGCTTCCATTCCCATCGTAAAATCTTAACCATTTGTAGGAATGGTGATGTTTGAACCCATTATTAATTCCTCTTTAACAACAATATCCGGGCTACAATCATCGTAGGTTTGAAAAATTACACGATAGCATTTGCTCATTTTATTTGACCGCAGTATTATTAATTTGAATTATAGAACACTACAGAAACCACCACGCATCACTCTGTTTATTACGCTCTCAAGTTCATAAACCATGTTGAAGTGTAGTGTTTTCGCGGACTTTCGAGCTGTTTTTTATTGACAATTCAAACAGTGTTCAGCAAAGATACAAAAATCACTTTGTTTATTACGCTTTCAAGGAGTATTGATATGAACAGCCCAATCAAGAATAGCGCGGCCCCTTTTTCAGAAAAAGATATAGATATCCTCAAACATCATTTATTAAACAACATTTCTTCTGAGACAAATGTTTTTCATAAGCGACTGGATGGAAAAAAAATCACTTCCCTTCCAGGGGCTGTGATTGCGGCACCCCTGGCTCAAGGCCTAAATTTCACACAAGATTATATGTTCCGGTGGGCACGTGACGGAGCGATAACGATGGCAACGGTCCTTGCCATATATTTGCGCGCAAAAACACCCGAAGAACAAGAAGAATTACGAAGTCATTTAATTAGTTACATTAAATTTCTCACGGTGTGCTATTCCAACCCACCTTTAAATGGGGTCAATATTCATGGCGAACCTAAATTTAATATCGATGGCACACTTTGGACGGGCTCTTGGGGACGCCCTCAAAATGATGGCCCGGCGTTAATTGTGATTGTACTCGCGCAGGTGTTCAAAGTATTTCTGAAGGAGAAGCGAGATCAATCTATCCTTGATATGCTTTACAGTTTCAGTAATGATTCACTTATCAAATCAAATCTAGAGTATATTTCTCAGCACTTCACAGAACCTTCTTTTAGCGCCTGGGAAGAAGTCAGGGGATCGCATTTTTTTAGATCATGCGTTCAACGCAGAGCCTTGTATGCAGGGGCGGAGTTGGCCAATGCGTATGGAGACAGTGAGGCAGGAAGATATTATATCGAGCAAGCAAAAGCCCTTGAATCCTTTATGATGGGACATTGGGTGGAAGAGGCGGGCTATTATCATGAGGCCATTGCAGAGTCAGACGCTCGAGGGAGTGGTATAGATATAACGTTGATTATGGGACTCGTGTATGGTCACATGATTAAATCAGGCGATGTATTTTCCGTGTTAGATGAACGCTCACTCAGCACCGCTTTTTTTGTACGCAATTGCTTTGAAAATTTGTATGAAATTAACCTGAAAATGAAACAAACAACAGGGTATGGTCCACTCATTGGTCGTTACGCCGATGACGTCTATGACGGAGATCAAAATCGTTATGGAAATCCTTGGTTTCTTACTACGAGTGTATTTGCTGAATTTTATTACATGGTGGCAGATGCATTACTTCGCGCGGGAAGCTTTGAGCTTTCTTTTATGAGTATACAATTTTTCAAACAAATACTGCCTGAGATCACACTGGATGAGCATCAAGTACTCAATCATGACATAAATAAGGAGTTGTTTGACAAACTTATTTATGGGCTCATTCAAACCGGAGACAATATGCTAAGAGCAGTTAAATCTTTTTGCTCTACCTATCCAGATGGCAGCACTCTCCATATGTCAGAGCAAATTGATCGACGTAGTGGCCAACAAAAAAGTGCAGCTGATCTAACATGGAGCTATGCAAGCACGATTGCAGCCTCATTCACACGTGAAACAACCATTGATTTATGGAAAACACTCTCTAAGGAAAATTAAACTATTTTATGAAAGTTCTCATGTATGGGTGGGAGTTCCCACCCCATTTTACTGGTGGATTAGGCATCGCATGTTATGGCATCGTTCATGGTCTGTTGACAAACAAAATTGAGGTCGCCTTAGTATTGCCACAGAACCCCTCGTTGCCCGAACATAACGCCAGCGGTTTTCAATCCATTAACACCCCTTTTTCCATCTTGAGTATTCACTCGCTGTTAAAACCCTACATAGACGAAAAGCGTTATCAAGAACAATTAGCGCTGGATTTAATTCATATGACAGAACTAGTATCTCGTCCTGCAAATACGATTCCTTACCCTGTCGTCCCCGCGAAGGCGGGGATCCATGTTCAGCTTGATCAAAATACCACAACAGGGATGGATCCCCACTTCCGTGGGGACGACACTAAGGTACCGACATTGCAAGACGAGGCACTAGTTGAATATAGTGACAATCTAGTTGGTGAAGTCCGGCGCTATGCTGCTTTAGCGAGTCGACATGCTCTGCAGACCCCTCATGATGTGATTCATTCTCACGACTGGCTGACTATTTTAGCGGGCATTGAAGCGCGTCGATTGAGTGGGAAACCACTGATTTTCCAAGTGCACGCGTTAGAAATAGACCGTAGTGATGAGGATTTAAATCAAGACATTTTCCGAATTGAGCACTACGGATTACACGCAGCCGATCATATTGTTGCAGTGAGTCACTATACAAAAAATCGAATAATTGAGCGATATGGCATTGCCGCTGAGAAAATTACCGTGTCCTACAATGGATTATTTAGGCATCAACGGCCTCAAAAAGATGTGTCAATTGTATCGAAGAACCCCCTAAAAACTGTTTTATTTTTAGGCAGACTAACCTATCAAAAAGGCGTGTTTTATTTTATTGAAGCCGCTCGCCGCATACTAGAAACACGGAATGATATTCAATTTGTCATTGCGGGTGAAGGTGATTTATTATCGAGTGCTATTGAACAGGTCGCGCATTTAAAACTAGGAACTAACATTCATTTTACTTATTTTTTAGATCGCGAATCGGTTTCTAAAATTTATCATTTGAGCGATGTATATGTCATGCCAAGCATTTCCGAACCTTTTGGTATCGCATGCCTCGAAGCGTTGGAACATCATGTCCCCGTGATCATTTCTAAACAATCAGGCGTTTCAGAGATACTCGATTGCATGATGACTGTCGATTTTTGGGATACGGAGCTACTCAAAAAAAGGATTGTCGAACTCATAGATGAGCCAGAAATCAAAAAACAACTTTTAGCGAATATTGATGAAAAATTAGATCATCTCAGCTGGGAAAAGATGACGCAAAATATCGTAAACTGCTACAGCAATCTCATCCATCAAACGAGCATCCAATGAAGATATGTTTTTATTATCAAGTTCATCAACCTTGGCGATTACGCCCCTATACTTTTTTTGATATTGGCCAGCATAGTGAATATCACGATGCAAAAGCCAATGCAGATATCTTGCGTAAAGTCGCACATAAGTGCTATTTGCCCACGAATCAAATCATGCTCGATCTGATTAAACAGCACCAAGGTCATTTTAAAATTGCTTACTCTCTAACAGGAACGGTAATTGAGCAATTCAAGCAATACAGTAAAGAGACGCTTGATTCTTTTAAAAAACTGGCCGATACCGGTTGTGTGGAATTTTTAAATGAAACATACCACCATAGTTTAAGTGCCTTATTTTCTAAAGATATTTTTTTGGAAGAAATTACACGACATCGTGAACTCATTAAACAAGAGTTTGGACAAACGCCCACGGTGTTTAGAAACACGGAATTAATCTATAACAATGATCTCGCCAAAACGATCGCATCATTAGGCTATCAAGGCATCTTGGCGGAAGGAGCCGATAAAGTGTTGGGCTGGAGAAGCCCTAACTATCTTTACCAGGTGCCACAAACCGATCTGAAACTATTGTTGCGAAACTATCCTTTCTCAGATGATATTGCCTTTCGTTTTTCCAATCCTCATTGGAGCGAACATCCGTTGACTGCAGAAAAATTTTCAAGCTGGGTACACGGTCTTGCTGGCACAGGTGATATTATCAATTTATTTATGGACTATGAAACTTTTGGCGAACATCAATGGGAATGTAGCGGTATTTTTAATTTTTTACGGGCATTACCAAAAGCCGTACTAAACCACCCTGATTTTAGCTTCTGCACGCCGAAAGAAGCGATAGAGACATTAAACGTCGTCAGTTCGATAGATACCCCTGACTTTTATTCTTGGGCAGATACGGAGCGCGATTTAAGCGCCTGGCGTGGCAACAGCTTACAAGAAGATGCTCTTCAATCCATCTATGCTTTAGAGCAATCGGTCAAGGAATCAAAGGATATACACATTCAAAATGATTTTTATAAACTATTAACCTCAGATCATTTTTATTATATGTGTACGAAATGGCATGCTGACGGTGATGTCCATAAGTATTTCAATCCTTATGAGGATCCCTACCGAGCGTACACCAATTTCCAAAACGTTGTAAAAGATTTGATAATGCGGTTACAGCTGATTAAGCAATGAACAGCGCCGAAGGGAAGGGCGTTGAAAAAAAAGGGAGACTGACAACGGATGTAGTGTAAAGTCTCGAGATATTTAAGATGCTCGTGTCTCAACGGCTTTGTTTCCTAACCCCACGCCGTTCAGTATCATTCAATATTTAGGCGGATCTATAGCTTGCAGGCATCCCCAATGATGTCATTTTATTAATCACTCCACAGCCAATCATCGCCTCTTGTTTTTGGTTAACAATGACCCTGGCAT
>CAMDBQ010000053.1 GCA_945889365.1 Legionella genomosp. 1
AAGCCCTGCCGTGCAAGATTGTACAGCCTGCCAGCGATGAGTCGCTGGGCATTGATCTAAACGCGCCAGAAGCTTGCCCTCAGTATTGTGGGCGTGTGATTCGTGAAATAAATCCGGACGCCACGACACCGTTATGGATAAAGGAACGCCTGCGTCGAGCGGGTATTCGCGTGCTACATCCTGTGGTTGATGTGACCAATTATGTAATGATTGAATTGGGTCAACCGATGCATGCGTTTGATTTGCACACGATTAGCGGTGGTATTCAGGTTCGTTATGCTCATGCTGATGAGACCTTGTTATTACTTGATGGGCAAGATATTAGATTGCATGAACAGGTTTTGGTAATAGCCGATGATGAAAAACCACTGGCCATTGCTGGTGTCATGGGTGGGGAAGCCAGTGCAGTCCAAGCTCATACTACCAATATTTTTCTTGAAAGTGCTTTCTTCAATCCATTGGTTGTCGCTGGTGTTGCTAGACGCTATGGATTATGCAGCGACTCTTCACAGCGTTTTGAACGCGGTGTCGACCCGACTTTGCAAACGCTCGCGTTGGAGCGCGCAACGGATTTGCTACAGTCCATCGTTGGCGGTAGTGTTGGACCCATAACAGTTATGAGTCAGCCTAAGGATTTGCCGGCCAAGGTTACTGTATCGTTTAATCCATCCAAGGTTAACCGATTAACCGGTTTAGACATCCCGATGGAAGATATGGTCGTAATGTTACAAGGCTTGGGCATGACTGTTGCTCATAAAGCTGATGTATGGACGGTTGGCGTGCCATCGCATCGCTTTGATATTGCTCTGGATGTTGACCTGGTAGAAGAAATTGCTCGCTTGTATGGGTACGATAATATCGTTGCAGCCCCTGTCATTTCTAGCATGCAAGCGGGAGAAGTTAATCCGACTGAACAGATGTCCTCACGAATATCTGCATTTTTGAGTGGTCGTGGTTACAATGAAACCATTAGTTATAGTTTTGTAGATCCTCAGTTTCAGAGTGCGATCTACCCTGATATGCACGCTATGCAGCTTTTGAACCCAATCTCGTCTGAATTATCACAGATGCGCGTTGGCATGTGGCCTGGTTTACTAGCCTCGATGATCTATAATGTTCATCGACAACAAACAGCCATTAAGTTTTTTGAAGCGGGCGTAGTGTTTGATGTTAATGGCGATGCGCTGCATGAACGGCCTTGCCTGGCTGGTTTATTAACTGGCGAACAAGGCAGCATGAACTGGAGCGAGTCCGCTCGAAAATTCGACTTTTTTGATATGAAGGGTGATTTGCAAGCTTTATTTGCCGTGTTACAGATACCTGATGTGCGGTTTGTTGCAGCGGAGCATCCCGCATTGCATCCGGGGCAATCGGCTCGTATTTTAATCGGCGAACAAGAGGCCGGCTGGATCGGTGTGTTACATCCACGCCTTCTTGATGCGCTTGATTTGAACGTTGAAGTCATGTTGTTTGAATGCTCACTGGCGGCTCTGATTCATGACAAGCCTGTGCGTTATAAACAGATTTCAAAATACCCGCAAATTCGCCGAGATTTATCATTGTTGGTGGATGAGACGGTGAGTGCGGGCCAGATCGAGCACGCTGTGCGTGACGTTGTGTCGACAGACTTGCTCAAAGCGTTTGATGTATTTGATCTGTATACTCGTGAGTCGATCCCGGCCGGTAAAAAAAGTTTGGCGATTGCCTTGACCTTGCAGAACGAAAAACGCACACTGGTAGATGCAGAGATCAATGCAGTAATCGGTGGGGTATTAAAAAAATTGAGTATTGAGTTTTCTATTACCCTGCGTGATGTCGAGAACGCGTAATAGTATCTACCTAAGGAAGGAATCGTGAGTGCATTAAGCAAAGCTATTATAGTAGATGCCTTGTGTAATGAAGTTGGTTTGGCCAAATCAGATGCCAGAGATGTTCTGGAACATTTTTTTGAAGTAGTAGGCCAAACCCTTGAGCAGGGGCGGAATGTAAAGTTGTCAGGCTTTGGCAATTTTATACTTCGGGATAAACCATCCCGCCCAGGCAGAAATCCAAAAACAGGAGAAGACATTCCTGTGGATGCTCGGCGAGTGGTTACATTCAAGTCGGGGCTTAAATTGAAAACAAAAATAGAAGAGAGATAAGTCTCGCACGTCATCCCGAGCGAAGCGATGTATCTCCGGCATGTAGCGCTGTGCCACGTTCGGAGTTTTCCCTCACTGCGTTCGCGATGACGTGAGGTAAGAAGAGAGGTAGGGCAGTTTGAGTTATTATACAAAACACATGTTTGTTTGCACCAATCAAAAACCTGCGGGCAAAACTTGCTGTGCCAATTCGGGCGGTGATGCTTTTTTTGATTACCTTAAGGCGCAACTTAAGGAGCGTGGTTTACACGGCGAGGGGCAAATACGTGTGAGTAAGTCAGGGTGTTTAGGCCGTTGCGGTCTTGGGCCATGCATTGTTATATATCCGGAAGGTGTTTGGTATAGTTATTCCTCGCCTGCCGATATTGACGAAATTATTAGTCAACACTTGGTTTTGGGTCAGGTCGTGGAGCGATTGTTAATCAATTCATAATATTTCTACAATTTTACTTGTGGATTTATTCGTTTTTGGGTAGAATCGCCCGTCCATGATTAAAAAATTATTATTTACAGGCGGTTCGGAGTTAGTTTAATGAGTTTAATGAAGACATTTAGCGCCAAGACTCACGAAGTCAAACGTGATTGGTATGTAATTGATGCCAGTGATAAAGTATTAGGTCGACTTGCTACAGAGGTTTCCCGTCGTTTACGTGGAAAACATAAAGCAGAGTATACGCCACACGCTGATACCGGTGATTACATCGTTATCATCAATGCTGAAAAAGTACGTGTAACAGGTCGTAAATTCAAAGAAAAAATGTATTATCACCATACTGGTCACCCAGGTGGTATTAAATCAATTTCTTTTGATAAATTGCAGGCTAAAAATCCTGCGCGCATTATAGAGCGCGCAGTGAAAGGGATGCTTCCTAAAAACCCATTGGGTCGAGACATGTATCGCAAGCTTAAAATCTATGTCGGCAATGATCATCCCCATGAGGCCCAGCAACCCAAGCTACTTGAGATTAAGGAATAAGTATTATGGCTGAAATGCAGCAATACTATGGTACAGGTCGCAGAAAGAGTTCATCAGCGCGGGTGTTCTTGAGCCCAGGTACAGGTGAAATCAAAGTTAACAACCGTTCATTGGAAGAATATTTTGGCCGCGAAACATCTTGCATGGTTATTAGACAACCATTAGAAGCATGCGACGCGCTCAAACAATTTGATATCTATGCAACTGTTGTTGGTGGCGGAATTTCTGGCCAAGCCGGCGCTATCCGTTTAGGAATCGCTCGTGCACTGGTATCTTACGACGAGAAAGACATTCCTGAGGGCACAGAACCTCGCGCTGATTCACATCGCAGGAAACTACGTGACCGTGGTTTGCTGACACGTGATTCACGTCGAGTGGAACGGAAAAAAGTTGGTTTGCACAAAGCGCGTCGTGCAACTCAGTACTCCAAGCGTTAATTTTCCCCAGCCTTTCAAAACCCCACTTTATGTGGGGTTTTTTGTTTGTTTTCCTCGTTGCTGTGCAATATAATGTTTAAATGCGCTACTCAATCAAAAACCACTGTTGCTACCCGATGTGAGCGTAAAGCATGCACTTAATTTTTGATTTTGATGGGACGCTGGTAGATAGCTTCAATTGTGCTATTGAAATATTCAATACATTGGCGGATGAATTTAAGTTTCGAAAAATACTTTCACATGAAGCCCATGATCTTAAGAATTTAAACTCCAGACAACTCATGAAGCACCTAAAAATACCCATGTATAAAATTCCTGCGGTATTGTTTAAGGCAAAACATTGCATGCAGAAAGAAATGAGTAATCTACACCCATTTCCAGGTATTCCAGAGGTGGTACAAAGTCTTTCGGATACCGGGTTATCTTTGGGAATTGTAACTTCAAACGCTGAACTAAACGTCCTCTTATGGCTTGAGCGACATGAAATATTGGGATGTTTTGATTTTGTAATTAGCGCGCCCAGCTATTTCGGCAAAGGAAAAACACTTAAAAAAATACTGAAAGCCAATAAATTAGATCAACGGAAAGTGTTTTATATTGGCGATGAAACACGTGACATTGACGCTGCAAAACAATGTGGTATATCAGCAGTGGCCGTCACCTGGGGTTTTAATTCAGAAGCAATTATTGCTAAACACAATCCTTATTATTTGGTACGCCATCCTAAAGACATATTAACTATTTTTACGTAGTGCCTCGTCTTGTTAATGCGCTCCCTTATACTGCCATCCTGCGTAGGCGGGGATGGCAGTTTAATATAAAAAGCGTTTTTATTGTTGAAAGGTATACCCCCGACTCTATCAGCGTAATTTGTTCTTTGAGTAGCGCTTCTTGGCAAGAGTGAACCAATTTAACTTGCTCTTCATGTGCGAATCCAAAGTTAAATACATCCTCCGGTTTCTCTACCGAACCCGCCATCATGACCGTTTTTGATAAAACCTGTTGAACCTCTGGAGATGATTCATAGCATTCAAAAATAATGTGATATTGTTTTGACACGGTGGCAATCCGGTAGTAAATTCAATTGTTCACAGTGTAGCAGCACCCTTGATTGCGCCACTTATATTGCACTACCTGTGTAAAAAGAGTCCGTCTGTGGCAATACTGGTCAGTGCCAGTGTCGCAGCGAAAGTCGTGGAGATTGCTCTGCGTAGGTCGCAAGAAGGCTCCACCAGAAAGGCGTAGCTGTTTGGTGGGGGTATGTCACAGATAAAAGTCTTGCTCAATATTCAGAGTTAGCCAATTTCACAAGGTTTTTAAATAATGGTCATTAAACGAGTAGGGTTTGCATGCAAATATATGGATTTGAATCAAAATCAAAGCAAAAAAATTCTAAAAGAAACACAACAAAATTACTCTGAAAAAACGACAACAATTAAGTGGCTTGAGTCGAGAAGCAAGGATGAGGCGGAAAAAAAATTATGGGAAATTATCACCCATAATACACGATCTGTTTACAATCTTATTGACTATGTGGGGCATTTGGTTCCAGAGCAACGCATGGTTCGAATTGGTAGCGATCAACTCCCTGGCTTTACGCATCCCAATCTACAATATTTCTGGCAACAAGCAGATGTTTTAACTTTTCTTGAAAAAAAACTTCGTATTGCAGGTGACCTGGCACGCCAATTAGATGTCCGCCTGAGTATGCACCCGGGGCAATTCGTGGTTCTTGCCAGTGCAACACCGGATATCGTTGAGCGCAGCATTGCTGAATTTGAATACCATGCCAATTTAATCAGGTGGATGGGATACGGTAGAAAATTTCAAGATTTTAAATGCAACGTGCACATTTCTGGTAAGCAAGGGCCTGAGGGTATTAAATTAATTTTGGGGCGGCTATCACCAGAAGCCAGAAACTCTATTACTATTGAGAACGATGAAATGTCATGGGGTATTGATGCAAGTTTAGAGCTTGAAAAGCAACTGGCATTGGTTTTAGATATTCATCACCATTGGATAAAAACAGGAGAATACATTCAAGCCAATGACGATAGAGTTCGTCGTGTTATTGATAGCTGGCGCGGGGTTCGACCAGTCATTCATTATTCTGTGTCACCAAAACATGTATTGGAGCACCATGCGGTTGATGTTCTTCCTGATTTAAATAAGCTTCTCTCCCAAGGGTATAATAAAAGCCAGCTAAGGCAGCACAGCGATCTGATGTGGAATAGCGCATGCAATGCCTGGGCAGGAACCTTTAGGAACCATTTTGATATTATGGTTGAAGCCAAAAATAAAAATTTAGCGAGCATTCCGTTTGAAGTAACAACGCGGCATTTGATACGTTAATTTTAATCATCAATGGCTTGCCTTTTTATCATTTTTACAAGTCCTTCGACCCAAGTGGGATGAGTATTAAGGCAAGGAATGAAAGAAAAATCACGGCCTCCAAGCTCTAGCCATTGGGCTCTGGCGCGAATGTTAATTTCCTCGAGTGTTTCCAAGCAATCTGAAACAAAGGATGGGCAAACAATAGCTATATTTTCTACCTTTTTTTGTCTTAAGACGTCTAAAATCAAATCAGTATAGGGTTTTATCCAAGGTGTTTTACCAAGTCGTGATTGAAAAGAAACCACATAGTCTGATGGATTTAAATGTAACTCTTTTGCAATGAGGCGAGAGGTTTCATAGCATTGTGCTCGATAACAATAGGTGTTCAATTGATCGGGCTCGGGGCAGGGTTCTGATCTTGAACATACAGAGCGACATGCACTTTTATCGATATGTCGTTCTGGTAATCCATGAAAACTAAAAATAAGAACATCGATTTTTTTATGGTTCAAATGCTCCCTAATCCGGCTCGCATAAGCAGCAATAAAATCGGGGTTGTTGAAAAAATCTCTTTTTACACTAATTTCCGGAATATTCCATTGGTCACCAAGCACCCTTAATAGCTCTTCTGTTGCAGATCCTGTTGCTGCTGATGAATATTGTGGAAATAAGGGAATAGCAATAATTTTTTTACACTCCTTAAGTGCACTAAAAGCTGAATCAATACTAGGATTTCCATATCGCATGCCTAACTCAATCTGTACTGAGGCATCAAATTCTTTTCTTACAGCGTCGACTAAATCCTGGCTATTGGTTAATAAAGGGGAGCCCTTATTACTCCATATCTGTTGATATGCATGAGCAGATTGCTTATATCTAAACGGTATGATGATCCAATTAACTAAAACGTAACGTATGAACGTTGGTAAATCAATAACTCGAGGATCATTTAAAAACTGCTTCAAATAAGCATATACAGATTTTTGATCATCGTTATCAGGGGTTCCTAGATTGATTAATAGCACACCTATTGTAGGCCTATCCATTGGAACTCCTGCTTTAAAGCAACTGCACATTGTGGGTATGCAAATGGATACCCTTTCTCTATCATACGCCTGGTCGTACGTTGGGTAAATTAATTTTACAAAAAACATCACGGCTGTCGCATTAAAATTTGATCAACCTGCTGTAGGTTGGGCCTTGGCCCAACAATAAGGTATTGAAATCCACGTTTGCAGCTAAAAGTCCTTGTCAAAATACAGTCATTGGATCTAATCTGTGCGCTCACGGAATTTTATACCAGTCCAAACCACATGCAATATCGTAGATTGACCATTCGTGAGCTTCCGGTGAGGCCGGTGTGATCTGTTAATTTTTTCCTGATAAAGTCCCTGCTGTTATCAATTATCAATCAGCAGGAGAATTATCATGTCCCAAAACAATATTACCTCAATTAGCCAATTCCAACAAAAATCGACTGAGGTTGCCATAACATTAGATAGTGTTAAAGCAGCCATCAAGGTGTTGCTGTATGGTGGCACAGGGTTTGGGTTGTGTCATAAGCGATTATCAAAGGGACAGTTTAAGCAATGGCCGACTAATCCAGGCAGCGTAGTCACGATTGAACCAAGGCAACTGAGTCTTTTGCGGCAACAGTAATACGCTACTATGCTACAAGTGCAAAAGACAGGTTTGCAATGGTATCCAAATAATTCCATGGCAGCCAAAACTCTGGATTCATTTTAACCGCAGGCCCATGGCGCTGCAGTGTATTTAGATAATCGTAAGGATTCACGCCGTTTCGTGTGCACGTATAAATGAGGCTCATTAAGCAATCGCCGACCGCGGCCCCTTTTGGGGTTTTATAAAAAAGTGAGTTTCGGCGGTGTCGAATGGCTATTTTTATAGCACGCTTTGCCCATGAACTATCCAATGGCGCACCAGCCACTCGTAAAAATGTCGTGAGCGGTATCCAGTGCCTGAGCATATATCGGACGGCTTCTCCAAGTCCGCTGTTGGGCTCGTTCAGCTCATAGGTCAATTGATTATTTAACCAAAGACGTAATGCCTCCATTAACGGGTGGCTATGTGTTTGGTGATAAAGTAATCGTTCTTGAGGTGAAAGTTTCACCTCTTTACAGTGTTTGTCATTCGCATACACCTGACCAATCATATCCAGCGCGAAATCGCATTCTTTATCAAAGGCACCAAGCAGCTCGAAGAATTCCCTTCTGCCATGAACCAGGCAAAAGCACCGTATGAATCGTGCTGTTGGCTCGGCGTCCATCATTGCTATCACGGGTTCTTTCGTTGTTCGATTGGCTAAAATGGCATCTGCATTATTCCCTGCATGGTTTCTACCCGTAAAGAACAAGTGTATTTTGTGTTCTTCATAGACCGAAGCTTAAAAGTTGTTTGACAATCGGAAAATAAGCTGTCACATTTAGCTTCGAAAAAAAACAGAGGCATCAATCTAATGCAACTTTCCTTAGAAAAAATTTTAAATGATGAGCAGTTCAGCCTTAGCTTACTTGAAATCTTGTTGGAAAATAGTTACGACTCAATCATAATAACTGATTGTACTGAAGACACTTTGATCATG
>CAMDBQ010000054.1 GCA_945889365.1 Legionella genomosp. 1
TGATCGGGCGCTGAACGCCTAAAAACAATTCTCCGTCCGCAAGTACCGTTGAGTTACTATCAGCCGCATACGTCTTTTGGGTCATGGGTTGCAAGTAGAACGTTTGCGTTTCGCCGCTACTTGTCCAGACAGGACCGGCGCTTAGTGTGACTACATACGGTGAAAAGCGACTGAATGCCTCTTTTAAATGGATTGGACTACTGGCTGGTTGACTGGCCGCAAGTGTCGTCTCAGCGCTCATGCACGCAAGCAAGGAGAGTGCGAGCTTACTCCCTTTGTTATTCTTAAAAAACATCCCCATCACTCCTTGTTGTGAGTCATCTTTTGATCGACAAAATGTAACTTTACAGCACAACAGGGCAACAGGGCAACAGGGCACATTTAACTGGAGTTTTTATAAAGCTTATGTAATTATTGAAAAATGTTTCATCGTAACATTCAAAATCTCCTCAAAAAAACACTCTCCGTCATCGCCTCAAACATTTTTGGTTTGATTAAGAAAAATCCGTAAACGCATATGGATTCAAAAATTGTCTTTCCCAAAAAAGATTTTTTTCAATTTCACTTAGCTGCGCAAGATTACATACCTCATCCCAGTGGGTTCTGATGGTGTGTATTTGGTGTTCAATAATGGCTCTGGCTTCTGCTTGAGAGAGTAGAAAATGATGAGCAGAAGTAAGGCAGGATGCCAATCGGCTGCGTCTGTCTTGACCTGTAATCAGCATAGCTTGTGAAGCGGTAAATCCTGTTCGATTCTGCGGACACAAATCATAAGCCGGTGTCAAAGAAAACGTTTTTCCGTCCCAAAATGCCGCATGATTGCGTGCATGATCATCTGTATTACTGATTAAAATATTAAAAACTAACCGTGAAAAGAGTTCAGTTAAATTTCCTGTGGGATCTTCAAAGCGGTAACGAATGATTTGTGCAAATTGCTCATAACTGGCATATCGCGCCATCATTTCATCTAATTCCAAAAGCGTTAAAGCAGATAACATACTTCGGCGCTGCCATCCAGTCGTTGTTTGAACGCGATCAAAACGCTCAATCAATAGAACATGCTTATGTGCTGCCCGCACCAATTTAACCACAGCAACATTCAGCCCGGCAAGATGTGCCAAGCGCATGGCGATGAATTCCAATTTAACTAGACTATATACGTCAGAAGATGAAGAAAATTTTGCGATGTATTTTTTCTGATCATATTCAATAAAAGCTTTTGGACGAGCGCCTCCCACAGAAGTACCATGAAATAAAGCCTGATCCAACTCAGGTGTTAGTGGAACCCCTTGTTCCACACGTAAAGCGGATTCAAGTAACTCGTCTAAATTGACATTAATGGAACCGCGGGGATTGTAATCAATGCCTGATGATTGAAAATCCAATGCGCCAATTCGATCAGATCCTGATTCAAGCAAATAACTTAATTCTCCCATTTGCAATGTGTCCAACTGCATACTTTTATGACCATAATGACGGTTAAGAATAACGCGCCGCCCCCACGCATCGGGAGATGCATCTCGAATACAGTTTGGGATGACAAGTTCATTCTGTGGGTAAATCAATCCTGTGCGTAAGGGTAACTCTTTGTCATAAAGTGCAATTGCATTGTCACGTTCCAGATAGCTTTTACCATAGTTAAAGCAAAATTTTTGTGAATGTTGCGTTAACTTGCCTGCAACAACAGGTTGCGTAGTTTGTGGCAACCAAATCCATACATAAGCCTCTTGAGGTGATTTAGAAATTGTCATCAAAATCCTCACTCGGTTTTTGAATGCGTTTGGGAAGCAAATTTATTTTCGATTGCACACGTTTTATTTCTAAAGACATGCCATTCGCATCCAGCTCAAATAACGAAATCCCGGCTATAGCCGCGACCTCAAACACAAGACCTATTTCACACGTTAAATTACCGTGCTCAATTTTAGAGAGCGTACCTCGAGTGATCCCTGCTCGCCCTGACAAATCAGCCGCCGTCATTTTTTTTTCTTTTCGTGCGGAATGAATGAGCTGACCTAAGAGTATCGCCGCATCTCGAGCGTAATGAGAATATGTTCTTTTGTCGTTTTTGTTCATTATAATAAACACTAGTTGAGCTTATGTTTATTATGGCATGCAAAACAGGTAATGCAAGGACGAAGTCCTTTTCTATAATGCAATTAATAATCCTTGCCGATACGCATCGCATGCACCTGCATGATCACCCAACTGCTCAAGCAATTCACCCAACTCAGCGAATGCGGCAGGACTAGGGCGAAGATTGATGCTTTCTTCTATATAGATACGCGCTTTGCCCCATAATTGGTTGGATTTACAAATGTGGCTAAGGCATAGATACAAGGCGGCGGAGTGGGGATTGGCTTTGAGTAACCCTTCCGCAAAGCTCAGTTTGGGTTTATCTCTTTTAATTTGACCATAAAGAATAATTAACGTTTCATTAAACTGCTTTTGCAAGCACCGACGTAATAACGCTTCAGCTTGCGAATCATCATGCATGCTGAGCAGATAACGGCTGTACTCGGCAATTAAACCAGGATCATTGGCCAAACTTTTTGGCAGGTTTGCCATCAATTCAGTCAACGCTTGAGTTTGATTTTGTTTGATCAGATCAATCATCAATTGCAACCAGGCATGTTTTTGCAGCTCGTCAAAGGCTTCATCAGTTATAACTTTATGACGTTTTAATGCGGGCAATAATGCAATTAACTGAGGCCAATCTTTTACTTCTTCATACAGATGCATCAATAATTTTAAAACATAAGGATGCTGGGGCGACAAATCCTGC
Organism: Legionella genomosp. 1; assembly: GCA_945889365.1. Lineage (GTDB taxonomy): Bacteria > Pseudomonadota > Gammaproteobacteria > Legionellales > Legionellaceae > DDPF01. Next base: position 2,786 of record CAMDBQ010000054.1, read on the forward strand.
AAATGCCTTAATGTGGCCAGTGCTTGCTCCCATTGGCGATTCGCCAGTTGTAATTGTGCCTGGGTTAACGCAACGGCTATTTTAGCTTCTGGCATGGATTGTTGAGCTTCACGTAAATAGTCATCACGCAATTTGCTGTCACCCATTTCTTGAGCGGCGCGTGCGGCGGTTAAATAGTTGATTAACGGTGTTTCTGAACCCGGCAAGGCATTAATTAAATAATTTTTTGCTCGCAACCAATGGCCTTCGCTGAATTCAATTAAACCTTGTCTGGTTTTGACCTGCGCATTGTGGGCACGGTGTTTTACCAGCCAATCTCGCCATGAACGGGGAATATGAATGAGCCAATGCACGAGTAATAGCATAGAATGCAGGAGCAAAAACAACAGGATCAGGCTGGGTATGGCAATGCCAAGCGTGGTTTCAATGGTCCATTGATTCATAGCGATCAATACATAGCCTGGATCATGATAAAGCTGGACACCTAGCCATGCAGAAATCAATAAGATGACAAAAATTTGTAACGTTCTAATCATCATGGATTTCCTCCTTCAACGGGAGATTGTTTACCGTCAATGACTTGGTTGAGTAGCAGTAACGCGTCACCCTGAGCCATTTTTGGTGCGTTTAGTTTCTTTTGCTGTAAATCATCCAACTGTTTAATCAGCGTTTGCGATGCGAGTATGTTTGGGTCAAACGTTTGATTGATTTTATCGATAGCCTGTTTTAACGATAAGTCATAAACGGCTTGATTTTTTTGTAATACAGCCCATTGCGCCTGTTGTAGACTCAAGCGAATATTTTCACGTAATATCACCTCATACGCAGGTGTTAGCTGCGGTTGAATGGCTTCGCCATGATGACGAATAATCACGAGTTTTTCTAGCATACGCAAGCTGGCTTGGAGGTGTTCGTGCCAGGTGGAGGGAGATTTGATTTCTGTGGTCGGTGTTGGGTTGGCTTTCGTTAATGAGAAGGGATTTTTAGGTGTTAATGTGGCGACCATATGTTGAGCCGCATCCAATTGTGTCAACAAACCTGTAATATCCAGGATTGGGGCTGCTTGTACCTGTGCGATTTCTTGAGCGATGGCTTGTCTAACAGCTAATAATTGTGGCTCGTGGAGGTTAATGAGCAAGGGATCTGCTTGTTGGAACAAGGCAATAGTGGTCTGAGTATTCTCACTCCAGTGGGCGTTGATTTCAGCTAACTCAAGATAATAGCGGGCTTTTAGCAGCTGCCAGTCATTGTTTTGATACCCGCGTTCTTGCAAGGCGGAGGTTAGATTTTTATTCAGCATAATTAACTTGTCAGTCAAATCGGTTTGCGTTGAACTTAGCATTTCAATCGTAGAAGCAAGCTGGTTCTCTGTGTTTATTTGCTGTTGTTTAAGCGCGTGGGTTTCTGCAGACAATCGTTGTATTTTATAGCCCAGGGTGTATGTAATATATGCCATGCTGGTGATGATAATCAGGATGGATAATATCAGCGTTCCGGTGCGTGAGCTCATTACATGAGGCCGGGTTGATGCGGGTTTCTTTTCTGGAATTTGGGTGTCTGTCATACATCACTCCTTGATTGTAATGGTAATAGTAAAAATTGTTTTTCTTCTTATCCGCCAACGCTTCGAGGCGTTGCAGCTCGCCTCCTCAGCCCGAACGGATCGGTGAGAATATTTTTTTCATGTACCGAGACAGTGCTTCTAATATTTCATCATATCGGCAAGTAATAACCGTTCTAATCCCCAATAACGAAGCCGCTGCTGCCAATCGTTTACTAATCACTATACACGGTTTACGCCGAAGCCAGGCCTGGCCTTCGGCAGAAAATAAACCAAATAAATTGTTCATCGCTTGTTGGCTTGTAAACAGTATAATATCCACAGCGTCATCCTGCCACAATGAATGGGTATATTCCTGATTGACTTCAGGTAAATCACGAGTATAAACGGCCAATGGAATTAAACAAGCGCCGCGTGACAGTAGTGTTTCAGCAATCAATGGTCGTCCACCACGACCTTTGATTAATACAATGGTTTGATGTTGTATTTTTTGCAGAGCATCAAGTTGAAGCAGGTGTTCGCTGTCAGCGATTTCAGGCATGTGATGAATCCGAACGCCCTGTTTTGATAACGCCGCGGCAGTGGCGTTACCCACGGCGATGACCTTAATCTTTACAGACCAGGTCATGTTTGCTTGTTTTAATGCAGCGAAGTAATAATTTACGGCGTTTGCACTGATGAAAATAGCTTGGTTAACTGTCGCAAGGTCAGGCATGTCGTTAAGCCAATCAAGAGCCAGTGCTTTGATGGTTAACGCCGGAAAACTAACGGATATGCCACCCGCATTACGAATAAGCTGATCTAATTCCGCAGCCTGATGTAAGGGACGGGTATTTAATACACGCAATCCTTTCATGATGTAGCAAGCAATTCAGCTGCACCATTCGCCAGCAACGCTTGTGCACATTGATCTGCCAAAATCATAGCATCCTGTCCAGATCGGCTATCACTAATCACAGTGCAACCCTTTGGCGTTGCTACTTTGGCACGCAACAGCCATTGAGAATCAGCTACAGGCATACAATAAACGGCGATTGGAACATGGCAATTACCACCCAATAACGCATTTACATAGCGCTCGCTGTGAACACATGTGGCTGACATTGGATCATTCAGCGGCGCAATCAAGCGTTGCATTACCTCATCACCAGAGCGGCATTCAATTCCCAGCGCACCTTGTCCACAAGCCGGTAGCATGATGTCATCATTTAATGTTTGTGTGATCAAGTCCTGCAAACCCATTCGATCTAACCCGGCTACAGCGAGCACAATCGCATCAAACTCATCGGCTTCCATTTTTGCCAGGCGAGTCTGAATATTGCCGCGCAATGACACCATGTTTAAATCAGGACGCAAGGCTAATAATTGTGACTGACGACGTAAACTGGTTGTGCCAATGCTGGCTCCAGCGGGAAGGGCGCTTAAACTGCCATATGATTTACTGATTAATGCATCAAAGGGACTATCCCTAGTACAGATCGCACCCAAAGATAATCCCGCAGGAAACGTTGCAGGCACGTCTTTCATCGAATGCACAGCGATATCCGCACGATTGTCCAGCAACGCTTCTTCCAATTCTTTAACAAACAAACCCTTCCCACCAATTGCCAGCAGTGTATCTTTCAAAAATTTATCGCCAGACGTTACCATCGGAAGCAGTTCAATGTTCAGATCAGGCCAATGTTGCAAGAGGGCATCACGAATATGATGGGCTTGCCATAATGCCAAAGGGCTTTTTCGAGTAGCAATGCGTAAAATTTTGGAAGGCATAAGTTCAGAGCTGGATTCGTTTTAATTAACTATCATAGTATCACAATGTACAATATATAGAAGATGCATTGTTTGCCCTCTCACGGCTGTCGCATTAAAATTTGATCAACCTACTGTAGGTTGGGCCTTGGCCCACCAATAAGGTATTGAAATCCACGTTGGCTTTGTTTCCTAACCCTGATCCCTTCGGCATTTTCCAAAATTTAGGCGGATCTATAGCTTGCAGGCATCCCCAATGATGCCATTTCATTAATCACTCCACAGCCAATCATCGCCTCTTGTTTTTGGTTAACAATGCCCCTCGCATGCATCGCATTACCAAGAATACGCTGGTACCGCTGTACACCAAGCTCAGATAAATTCCGCCGCCCATACTGCCTTCTTTTTTGCCAGATCCTTCGCCCACGAGCCGCAATTTCAATAATATTACTATTGCGCTGGGGAGCCGCTTTATCATTTAAAACAGCATTTGACTTGGGTGGAATGACGACGTCAACAGATGGAGAATGATTAACAACCGCATCATATACGGGTGTCTCATCATAGTAACTTCAGGGGCATAAGCATAGCGTATTGTCGCGGGTTTTCCGCATTTATGGCATGGTGTTTCGGTCTTCAAACTCTTCACAGAAAGGATGATTCCTCCTTAACTATTGACAGCTTGCGATATTATTTCCAAGTCCGTGATGTCTAAAGGTATACGTAGTTCTGCCATACAGCACGCGCCGGTTGTAAATCATGCCGACATGACAACCCCTACCGGCGTTGAGTTCCAGATCCACTAGAAACCCGACAGAGCCAACTTTTATCGCTTGCGCACTTAACTGATGAGGCCAGATCAGTGGCACCATCTGTCGAATATTCTTTTTTGGATGCAGTAACATAAAAACACCCACATCTTGAATTGCCGTGTTTTTTGTTGCTATCAGTTCACTAGTCAATGCACACTGCATTTCTTCTGTTTGCAGTTGAACATGGGCAATCAAAGAGTCATATAATTCAAATGATGTTTTAAGTCCACCCTCATGGCGCATCCGCTCTAATAACGCGGGTAATTGAGGTGAAATATCCGGTAATTTGTTTAACACATTTGGATCAACGCTCATTTCATAAGGCAGTTCTGGTGTTGGCAATTTCGAATCATGCAATGCATGACTTACAATCAGTTGCTTTTCCATGCTCATCGTCTGAAACATGCGTTTTAATAGTTGATGGACACGGATTAAAATAGTTTGTGCATGTTTGTCTTGGTTATCTAACTTATAGCGTAAACTGCTAAATGCCTCAATAAACAGCAGTGATAATTGACGTTCTTTATCTTTGACTCGGTCTTCCTCGACCTGTTTTTCAAAAAAAACCAGACACGCTAATGCAGTCTCAGGATGGAAAATAAATTGTTTTGCCACTGGCTCCGGCACGCTTAATGAAGTAGTTTTCCAATTAAATGCATCGTTAAAAGTTGCGCTGTCTCATCCATCATGATTATTCTCAATAGCCAAAAAATCGCTGTATCTTGCCAAAAGCAAAGGTGGAATCATATCCCGATTGTAGACAGGGCTAATAACCTCATTTCCCGAAAAAAATTGTACCTAGGTTTTCCCCGGAAGTTCAATATTCAAGCTTTTCAAAATTTCACGCTGTGGCTTCGTCACCTGGGTGAGGATGTTCCCATATTTGCCTGAGTACTTAATTTTCGTCAGATGACGACAACATCTCTTTAGAGAAAAATGCCAGTCAGTCTTCACTGTCTGGCATTAGGTATTTACTGGTATATCTTACCCTGCTAATAAAAGTGATGGTTATTCACGACCAGAGAATGCGCCTAGTAAATTCAGCAGACTGATAAACAAGTTGTATATGGATACAAACAGGGAGACCGTTGCTGAAATGTAATTGGTTTCACCGCCGTGAATGATTTCGCTGGTTTGAAACAGAATCAAACCTGAAGAAATCAAAACAAACGCTGCAGAAATAGCCAGTTGCAAAGCTGGGATTTGGAAGAATATGCTGGCAATCATGGCGAGGAAGGCCACCATCACACCAACAAATAGAAATCCACCCAGATAGCTGAAATCTTTACGTGTGGTTAGAGCATAACCTGATAACGCGAAGAATATCATGCCCGTTCCGCCTAATGCAGTTGCAATT
>CAMDBQ010000055.1 GCA_945889365.1 Legionella genomosp. 1
TGGATCCCGCGGACAAGCGGCGGGCTTATCATTACCCACAAGTCAGGAAACTCACGCCCAGCTTGAGTCCATAGCCACGAGTTGTTGTCCCCGCGAAGGCGGCGGGACGACGTGCTTCGAAGGCTGAATTGCCAACAGACGCTGGGTTATAATTATGGTGCTGCATTGGATGATGAACTTTCATTAGAGGCTACAGAGTCTTTAACCTGACGAAATAACCCATGGATTGAGCGGCGTGGGTCGTACAATGGATCCTGTGGATCCTGTGCATGGCGAGTATATCGGACCTGATTTACGCCATCTTTCGCAAAGTCTTTAGCTGCTTCTAATGTATAGTACGTCGGAACGGATACTATGGCAGCCATTATTGGGATATTCATTATTGGGATATGAGAACCGATCGATGCTCCCACAAACAGTCCCAATACAAATACAATGGGTACACATACATATAGGACAACCAGGGCTGCTATAAATTTCAGTCCTGCTTTAACATAATTCCAGCTAGATGACACAGAATCGACTTCATTGATCGCCTTAGTTAGGTCTGATTGAAAAGTACTATTGTTCAGGCTCTTCCTTAGATCTTCTTCATTGTCTATATCTAATAATGTATCCATTACTTGTAATGTAGCTTCCAAGCCTGGGTGCACTGTTTCAAATGTTGAATAGAACCCAATAATTTCATCTGACATGCTTGACATAATTGTACGTAAGCCTTCAATGCCTTGATTGGAGGGAGTCTCTTTACTCATCGACTTCAGTTTCATTTGGACTCTTCGCCATAATCTTTGCGTGTTAGCATTTAAAGAATCAGTTATATCTTTCACAATCGCTCCTTATTTAAATTATAATCGGTGCGGCGCGGTGAGGCGCTCGCGATTTAGTGGATTAACTTTACCAACCTCTTCAGCTGGCCGATTAATACAGTGATTCAAAATAGTTACAGTTGTAACTGCAACCATATCACTTACACTTATGTTTGAAGTCTGACCTTGAACGACGGCTTTCGCAGGCGCTTGCTTAATTATATCCGCACCAAATGTTCTAGCTACAGCAAGCATGGATACTATCAATAGGAGCTCTTTAAATCGATGCAATACGTTATCTAGCTTATTAGGCGGCAACTGCTCCGCGTTAAGCCAGCGAATCAAACCAAACAATAATGCACCGCCTACAACCGTGGAGTTCATAACGGAATATGTATGTTCCTCAGGTGATACACGTAGCACAACTGTACCCACAGTAGTTGGCTCCGTATGTTTAACGGGGATAGGTTTTATTTTATGATTCATCATGCCATGCAGCTGATGCGATATTTTTAATTGACCATGCATTTCTTTTGTACGCAGTATATGGTCGTTATATGTGATGGTTCGCTCCATGGCTCCGTTAAATGCAGCCATATTGTTCTTTCTAAATAGACTATCCAATGTAATGGAGGAAAAATCCGGTATGATGCTAAATTCTTCTTGAACTTCCGGTAACTGTAACACACTAATATATTCACTCAAGCTATGTCCACCAGCATTATAAATCATATAGGCTATAAATGCTTTCAAATAATGGGTTAATTGCTCAGTATCTATTTCGCCATTTTCACCTGGTTTCATATAAACAAACTTCTGTTCGCGTAGCAATGTCGCGATGACCCTAAGCTTTACTAGCATGGTGCCAGAAATAGAATTCACAAACGGGGTTACTTTGCTAAAGAATATTTGATTGGGAATGAGAAAAGAACCCTTTTTAAACGTATGTACATCAGCTGGACGAGTTAATTCTGCGGGCTTTTCCGCAAATAAAGCGTCATCAACAGGCAACGGCATAGAGGATCTCATAATGCCCAACGTATGAGGCCGTACGTCTTGTCGGGCACCTGTATATGGACAACGTCTAGATTCTCGTCCGCGATGTAACGGTCCATAAACGTTATTTGGACGATCATAAATATCAAAGGGTTTGTTTGGGATATCCGTCGTCCCCTCTACGTACAGAGCAGCAAACATAGACTTCGCTAAAAACAGCATTTTTTTCTTTCGTTCATCCAAAATATCATCAGGTGATGCTCCAGCGCCATCTTCAGGCTTAAATGACGGATAACTGTCAGACTTCTTTAAATTACGAACTGCAATTGAATATTCATTAGGAGAGGACGATGGGGATTCGCCATTGATTTCTTGCAGGATACCAACTTGAGATTCCTCGCCAATTTGACCTACAATAGCATCAAAAAGCTTGGTAAGCCGTTTCATATCAAGTTGATCCAGTGAATATAATAACGTTTGATGGCTCAGGTGACTTTCAAAATAGCGTCGCACAGGATCATTGGTAATCTCTTCTTTTTTTACAGAAATCGTGTAATTATTAAGTAATTTATCTTCCAATAGCTCATCCAACATCTCTGAGTCTCGCTGATTACGGATACCCGACAAATAGAGATGTAGAATTTTAGTGTGGATTGATTTTGAATCCTTATCGTTACGATATGCTTTTGCCAATAAAGTGAGCGCTTGAAAAACAGTGATGTTTATTTTGGAGTTGAACGAAGCAAACGTGTTTTGTTTTTTCATAATGATGAACCCTAAAGACAAATAATTGCGGTCAATGTATCATATTCAATCACATATTGCAATTAATAACACCGCGTGCACGCACGTATTGGCGGGGTGACGTGGAGGGCAGAAAAGTCTATACTTACGCTTTTTACCAAGGAATACACAATGCGCCCAAGCAATCGCGAAGCTAATCAACTTCGAGAAATCAAAATCACTCGTAATTACACCAATCATGCTGAAGGGTCTGTGCTGGTCGAATTTGGACAAACGCGCGTGCTGTGCACTGCCTCTGTAGTTGATGGCGTACCTCGATTTCTTAAGGGCAAGGGTCAGGGTTGGATCACAGCTGAATACGGCATGTTGCCTCGTGCAACGCATTCTCGAAATGATCGTGAAGCCAGTCGTGGGAAACAAGGCGGCAGAACGTTGGAAATTCAGCGCTTGATCGGTCGTGCTCTGCGCGGATGTGTTGATTTGAAAGTATTGGGTGAACATACCATCACCCTGGATTGCGATGTGATTCAAGCCGATGGCGGCACACGTACTGCTTCGATTACTGGCGCTTGCGTTGCCATGAAAGATGCCGTGGACTGGATGGTTGCCCGTGAAAAAATTCGCAGGAAGCCTGTGTTTAATTATATTGCTGCGGTTTCAGTAGGCATTTACCGTGGTCAACCCGTGCTGGATTTGGATTATGCTGAAGATGTTCTGGCTGAAACAGACATGAATGTGGTCATGAATGAAGCGGGGCACTTCATTGAAGTGCAAGGTACGGCTGAAGACGGCAGCTTTAATCGCAGTCAATTTAATGACATGTTGGGATTAGCAGAGAGTGGTATTGCTCAGTTGATTGAGATTCAGAAACGGGTTAAATAAATGTAGTTTATCGACGTGCCCACCCTACCGTGACAACATAAGGAAGCCATTATGCCCCCGGATATTGCGATAGTTACATCAGATCCTGACGAACTCGTCGTTAGTGACCAAAAGCACGAAACAATGTGGATGCTGGGTCTTTATGGAACAGCTATTGGTGCAGGCACGCTTTTTCTGCCGATCGATGCCGGTTTAAATGGTTTGCTGCCTTTGATTTTTATGGCATTGCTGGCATTCCCTATGACCTATTTGTCACATAGGGCGCTATGCCGATTTGTGCTATCTGGCTCATCAGAAAAAAATGATTTTACTGACGTGGTTGTTGAGCATTTCGGAAAAGCTGCAGGCAATATACTGACTTTTTTATATTTCTTTTCAATTTATCCTATTTTATTGATGTACAGTGTGGCGATTACCAATACGACTTACAGTTTTATCAGTAATCAAATGGGCATTGCTCCCCCACCACGCGCCCTATTGGCATTGGTGCTTGTTTTAGGATTGATGGCGATAGTCCGTTATGGTCAAGATATTATTGTAAAAACCATCGGTTTGCTGGTTTATCCGTTTATTACGATTTTGGTTTTATTATCAATTTATTTGATACCGCATTGGAATGGCGCGTTTTTACAACAAAGCCCTGACATAGCCCATCACCTTGGCTCGCATGGCCTGTTAACTGCGCTCTGGTTACTCATCCCTGTTATGGTATTTTCATTTAGTCATACCCCTATCATTTCATCATTTGCAACCAGTCAAAAACAACGTTTCGGCGATCAGGCTGACAAAAAAAGTGCCTCAATCTTAAGAAACAGTCATTTTATGATGGTTGGCACCGTCATGTTCTTTGTTTTCAGCTGTATATTCAGCTTATCACCACACGATTTAGCCCTGGCAAAACAGCAAAATATTTCGATTTTGAGCTATCTAGCCAATCATTTTGATACACCAATCATTCGATATGTAACGCCTTTCGTAGCGTTCATTGCCATTTCCAAATCGTTTCTTGGCCACTATATTGGCGCCAGTGAAGGCCTGCATGGTTTGCTGAGCAAATCATTTCCATCACGAAGCCAGCTGTTACGTAACAACACACTAAAACACTGCATTGAAATATTTATGATTTTGACTTGCTGGGGTGTGGCTACAATCAACCCCAGCATTTTAGGCATGATTGAATCATTAGGTGGCCCTGCAATTGCCGTGATTCTCTTTTTGATGCCCATGTATGCCATTGCTAAAGTTCCTGCGTTGCAGAAATACAGGCACCCCTTGAGCAACGCGTTTGTTACTGTGATTGGTCTTATTGCTATCTCGGCAATTCTATATGGTCTTTGTGGATGAATCTTGTTGAGCGCATTCAAAGCGTGCGGCTATCGATCCGTCAACTTGAGTCGTCTTATGGCCGCCAGCCAGGTTCGGTTGAAGTGCTGGCGGTTAGCAAAACCCGGACTAGCCATGACATAAATCAGGCTTTTGCAGCAGGCTTCAGCAACTTTGGTGAAAACTATATTCAGGAGGCGCTGGTGAAAATACAAGCCCTCGATGCCCTGCCTATCTGCTGGCATTTTATTGGTGCCATTCAAAGCAATAAAGCCCAAGCCATCGCGCAAAATTTTGCATGGGTACATGGCGTTTGTCGCAAGAAAATTGCACAGCTATTAAATGATGAACGACCGCCCTCTTTGCCGCCACTTAATGTGTGCATTCAAGTTAATATAGATGAAGAAGATTCCAAAGCAGGGATTCAACCTGAATGTGTTGCTGCGCTGGCAGCAGACATCATCCGCTTGCCCCGTTTGCATTTGCGTGGCTTAATGGTTATTCCCAAACCAGCTCAAGATGAACAACAGCAATATCTAACTTTTTTAAAAGTAACCATCTTATTGCAAGAATTAAATACACAAATGAGTTTGAATATGGATACGTTATCGATGGGAATGAGCGATGATTTACCCGCTGCGATTCGTGCAGGGAGCACGATGGTTAGAGTGGGACGTAAAATTTTTGGGGAACGGTGTTAAATCAGGAGATCTTAAATGAAAATCAGCATAATTGGCTTTGGTAATATGGCAAAAGCCATGGCGCAAGGCTTATTGCGTAACCAATCAAACCAACTACGCGTATCCTCCCCGTCACTCCCCATTGGCACTAATTCAGATGGCATTCAAACCCACTCAGATAATTTATCAATCATCCCCGATGCAGACGTCATCATTCTCGCGGCAAAACCTGCGCTAATGCAGTCAGTAATCGATCAGATTCGACCCGCTTTATCTGCCGATTGTTTAGTTATTTCAGTTGCATCAGGACTCAATCTTGCCAGCTTTAAATTAAACTGCCCCATAGTCCGTGCGATGCCGAACATTGCTGCCGCACTGGGACAATCGGCTACACCGTTGATTGCCAACAAATGGGTTACCGATGCACAAAAAACCATGGCGGAAACAATTTTTGCAAGTATGGGCATCACAGCGTGGATCACAGAAGAAAATCAAATGGATGTGTTTACCGCACTCTCTGGCAGTGGCCCTGCGTATGTTTTTTTATTGATGGAATCCATGGTAAATGCTGCGATTCACTTAGGTCTTCCAAAAGATGTCGCGACTTCATTTGCGTTACAAACAGTCCAAGGTGCTGTAAGCTTGGCAATGAATCGGACAATGGAACTTGATGCGCTACGCGCCACCGTTACCTCACCAGCAGGCACAACGGCTGCAGCTATTTCAGTGTTTAAGGATCGCGGATTGGGTGAAATAGTATACGATGCCATGCGGGCAGCTTGCGACCGAGCGATAGAATTAGGGCGTTAATTTAATGCCCTCAAAACTGTCATCCCCGCGAAGGCGGGAATGACAAACATTAGAGGATATATAATGTCAGGATTAACATCTGTTGGTTATTTTTTGTTTTCTTTATTTTTTAGCATGTTAACATTTATTTTATGGGCTCGTTTTGGACTACGTTATTTTCGCGTCAGTTCTTTACATCAAACCAGCCAAGCTCTGAACTCACTCACTAACCCGATAGTAAAACCTCTGGAAGGACTATTTAAATCAAGTAAAACGCGCGCCTACCGATACGACTGGGCTTGTTTTACTGTGCTAGTGATCGCTGAGTTTTTAAAGTTCACATGTATGAGCCTGCTATTTTGGAGCACGGTGCCCTCCGTTTTCTTGTTGGTATTTTTTACGTTGGCTGACTTGATCATACAACCGTGTAATGTGTTATTTTACGCGGTCATTATTCGTGTAGTCATGAGCTGGGTGAGCCCACAATGGAGAAGTCCATTCGCGGATTTAATATACCTGATTACTGACCCTTTGATTCGTTTTGCTCGACGCTTTGTTCCCCTCATCTCTGGCATTGATTGTTCACCGATGATCGTGATAATTATTCTGAAGGTGATTACACTATTTGTTGGGGCTTCATTGCCAGCGTCCTTTATTTAATTTCGGCAAAAACGCTAAAACAGGACTATACTCTGGATAGATGGGACTTGATTGGGAATCCTCATGAAATCACTATGTCTTTTTGCATTAAGTTTTGCATTGTTCCCCCTAACTGCAATCGCGACAGACTCAGTGTATTGCCCACAAAAACAAGGGTACATCAGCATTGGCATGAGCAACGATCAAGTCTTGAGCGCGTGCGGTCAGCCGATGAGCAAACAGGTATCTGATGTTAATGTGGCTGAGAAAATTCCGGTAACTCAGCTCATTTACACAACACTAAACCAAGGTGCTGTTTATTCTGGCCTCACCTCCTATTACAACATGTGGTCTCTTCCAAGCGGTTCCGCTGGAACCACTCTGAATGTCAGCGTAATAGACAATAAAGTAACCTCCGTCAGCATCAACGGCTCCAGAACCAACAGCATGAGCATTTGCGGTGGCACTAGCATTCAGGTTGGTGACGATATAAACAATGTTTATTCAGCGTGCGGTAGTCCTTCACTGGTCAATGAGACATATATCAACAAGCCGATATCAAAAAAACAACATCCTGAAGTCTGGATTTACCAACTCAATCAATATCAATCACCAATTAGCTTGACATTTGTCGATGGAAAACTACAATCCATCCAGTGATTCATACCTTGGAATAAAAATGAGCGAAACAATTGATGATTTAACCATTGCCTTTACAGAAGATGGTACCGAAAAAACCCGTGAGTTGGATAAACACGTGCTATCCAAAGGCGCCTGGACGACTATTTTGTATCGTTATCAAGAATGGAATAATGCCAAACAGGTATTCGGTCCGGAAAAATATTCTATCCGCCGATACCAAAAGCGGAATAACCAATATTGGCAAAAAACAAAATTCAATATTTCTAGCGAAGATCAAGCGCGTAAAATCATTACTGTTTTGACTGGATGGTTGGCAGATTCTGCCACGGAAAAATAAACGCTTGTTTTTTGTATTAATGTAGGCATATTAAATTCCATATTAGGGCACGTTGGCGGTGGGGAGCTATAATCAACACGCCCTAAAACACATGGCGGTATTTGCTATATTTTAATGCACAGGTATGCGTAAGGATCGCATAGACAACACAGATCAAATCTTCCTGGTGATCGCACCCCAAACCAAACCCAAAATCTCATGCCATACAACGTTTGTATTTAATAAACGAACCGGATGTGGCACACAACCAAACCAACAAAAAGGTAAACAAGGCCAGTCCAATAAAAAACGGGTTAAATATGGCCTCTAAAGCATGTCGACACATCGCAGCAGTCATCACTATTTAACTCTCCGCATCAAATATAGGCC
>CAMDBQ010000056.1 GCA_945889365.1 Legionella genomosp. 1
CTTCTCTATTCGACGAAATATAAGAAAACGTCTCTTTACCCAAATCCAAATCCAAAACATAGCAATTTATATAACCTTTGCTGCGGGCTTCTTCTAGAGAGATAGAGTGAAGCTGGGCACCACCAATGGATAGCTCATTTAAAATATGATGGATGCCATTGTCGATATTGTCTCTGGGATTTAGGGCGATGCTCTCGTACCTGGCCTGACAATCCATGGTCGTGCTCAGAGATTTTAGTTTGGGCCTAATCTCATCAAGTGGCTTCCCACGTAAAAATTGCATGATGAGTTTTCGAGCAGTCCCGGCCTCTCTATCGCTTTTTGCTTCAGGCGTTTCTTCAAAAGACCACATAATTATGCATAAAAAAGTTAAACAGGATGGCATTGTATCAACAAATAGTCACGATGTAAATATTTTACTCAGTTAAAAAATAATGGGTTATAACGCTGTGTCACCACCATGGGATCCCCCACTTCGCTCGGGATGACGTGGGGCGTCAGAGTTTATTGTTCTTCGTTTTTACGATAAATAATCGCTGTATTGCCAATCAGTTGCACAAGCGATGCATGTAGTGCATCACACATTTCTGCAGCGATACGCGCTCGGCCAGCTTTTTCAGCACCGCTAATTTTAACTTTAATTAACTCATGCGAAAGCAATGCAATATTGGTTTCATCAATAACCGCAGGCGTTAATCCTTTGGCGCCTAATAGTACAACGGGTCGTAAATGATGTGCACTGGCTTTGAGGGTTTGTTTCAATGAAGCGTCCACAATTATGTCCTAAAAAAATTAAGTGGCGAATTATTGCACGTTTTGCTGTGAAAAGGTAGCGAAATTAGGTATGATAGTATAAATTATTTTTATTTAATGGATTGTATGGCTCGCACCAAGACCAGTAACCGATGGTTACAAGAACATTTTGCCGATATGTATGTAAAAAAAGCCCATGTAGAAGGGTATCGTAGTCGCGCCGTTTATAAGCTGAAAGAAGTGGATGAGAAAGAGCGTCTCTTTGAGCCTGGCCTGTCAGTAGTTGATTTAGGTGCGGCACCCGGGGGGTGGTCCCAATATGTATCAGAGAAAATGGGCGGCCAGGGTACTATTGTAGCCATGGATATTTTGCCAATGGCGCCATTGCCTGGTGTTACGTTTATACAGGGCGACTTTCGCGAAGATTCTGTTTTGCAAGAATTAATGAATTGGATCCCTGAACACAGCGTTGATGTTCTTCTGTCTGATATGGCGCCCAATATGAGTGGAACTCGCGCCGTGGATGTGCCTCGAGCCATGTACCTTGTCGAACTGGCATATGATTTTAGTCACAAGATGCTCAAACCTGGAGGAACCTTGCTGATGAAAGTTTTTCATGGCACGGGTTTTGATGATATTGTTAAGCAAGCACGTTTACAGTTCGAACACGTGGTGATTCGAAAGCCCCAAGCATCACGATCACGATCAAGGGAAACCTATTTACTAGCTAAGGGCTATGGTTTGTAGTAACTTTATATTAAATACCCGATATCCATCATAAAAGAGGTTAATGCTTTGAACGACATGGTAAAGAATTTATTTTTATGGTTAATTGTCGCCATTGTGCTGGTTTCTGTCTTCAGCAATTTTGGTCCGCGTCAATCCGTTGCTGAAAAAATATCCTATAGTCAGTTTCTTAAGGACATTGATCAGCGGCAAGTTGCTTCAGTCACCATCGAAGATGATAAAGTCATCAAGGGCGTCACTAAAAACAACCATCGATTCGTTACGTACATGCCTGTTCACGACAGTGCATTGCTCGGTGAATTACTGAAGTATGACGTCCATGTGAACGGCCAGGAAAAGCAACAGGAAAGCTTCCTGGTGCATCTATTTGTCAACTGGTTCCCCATGTTACTGCTAATAGGCGTCTGGGTGTTTTTCATGCGCCAGATGCAAGGCGGTGGTGGTCGAGGCGCCATGTCGTTTGGTCGTTCACGAGCGCGTCTGTTAGGCGAGGATCAAGTAAAAGTCACATTCGCTGATGTTGCCGGTGTGGATGAAGCAAAAGACGAAGTGAAAGAATTGGTTGATTTTTTACGCGATCCTACAAAATTTCAAAACTTGGGCGGACGTATTCCGCGTGGCGTTTTGCTGGTCGGCTCGCCCGGAACCGGTAAAACGTTGTTGGCTCGGGCTGTTGCAGGTGAGGCCAAGGTGCCATTTTTCACCATATCAGGCTCTGATTTTGTCGAAATGTTTGTGGGTGTTGGCGCATCACGGGTGCGCGACATGTTTGAGCAGGCAAAAAAACAAGCGCCGTGCATCATTTTTATTGATGAGATTGACGCGGTAGGTCGCCATCGTGGAGCCGGTTTAGGTGGTGGTCATGATGAGCGCGAACAAACGCTAAATCAATTATTAGTTGAAATGGATGGCTTTGAAGGCAGTGAAGGTGTGATTGTCATTGCCGCTACGAACCGTCCTGACGTTCTCGATCCTGCATTACTTCGCCCGGGTCGTTTTGACCGTCAAGTGGTGGTCCCATTGCCTGATATTCGTGGGCGTGAGCAAATTTTAAAAGTGCATTTGACCAAGGTTCCTGTTGAAGAAGGTGTTTCCACATTACCTATTGCGCGCGGTACGCCCGGTTTTTCGGGGGCTGATTTGGCCAATCTTATCAATGAAGCCGCTTTATTTGCGGCGCGTGCTAACAAGCGTAAAGTGAGCATGATTGAATTAGATAAAGCGAAAGATAAAATCATGATGGGTGCTGAACGGCGCTCGATGGTGATGGACGACAATGAGAAAAAACTAACGGCTTATCATGAGGCGGGCCATGCCATTGTCGGCTTACTGGTTCCGGAGCATGATCCAGTATACAAGGTTTCAATTATTCCGCGTGGACGTGCACTTGGAGTGACGATGTTTTTGCCAGAGCAAGACCGTTATAGCCACAGTAAGCGTCGTCTGGAAAGCCAGTTGGCGAGCTTGTTTGGTGGCCGTGTTGCGGAAGAGCTGATTTTTGGTGCGGATAGCGTTACCACGGGCGCATCCAATGACATTATGCGCGCTACGGACATTGCTCGAAAAATGGTTACCAGTTGGGGTTTGTCAGGGTTGGGCCCATTGACGTTTGGCCAAGAAGAGGCCGAAGTGTTTTTAGGTCGCACCGTTAATCAAAATAAAGAAATATCCAATGAAACTGCGCGACAAATAGATGAGGAAGTGCGTGTTATAATTGACCGTAATTTCCAGCGCGCAAAAACGCTTTTGATAGATAATTTGGCAACGCTACACTTAATGGCAGCTGGCTTGATTAAATACGAAACAATAGATGCCAGCCAGCTCAAAGAGATAATGGAGGGCAAAGACCCTACTCCGCCGGATGATTGGGAATCGCTTAAACTTGTGGATAAAGATCACAAGACAGATGTTTCGGATACCAAAAACAAGGATTCTGTCAGTGAGTTACTTGATGGTGATCCAGTGCAGTGAATAGCAAACAATTTACAGATTGGTGTCATATTGCAGCTGATCTGCGTAAGCCTTTAATCATGGGCGTGCTAAATGTCACGCCCGATTCATTTTCAGATGCCGGGTTATTCATGGGTCCAAGCGCTGCATTGCTGCGGGCGGAAGCTATGATCCAGCAGGGTGCGGATATCATTGATATTGGTGGGGAGTCATCAAGACCCGGTGCCAGCGCAATTTCTTGTGCAGAGGAGTTGTCACGCGTTATTCCCGTCATTGAATGCATACGAACCAAACATGATATTTGCCTCTCGATTGATACGTGCAAGACTGAGGTCATGAAGGCTGCAGTCGCTGCTGGTGCATCATTTATAAATGATATTAATGCCTTGCAAGGTATTGAAGCCCTGTCGGTTGTGGCGGCCTTGGAGGTTCCGGTATGTTTAATGCACATGCAGGGCGTACCGGAGACCATGCAGAATAGCCCCCATTATGTTGCAGACATGGTTGATGAAATTAATCTTTTTTTTCACCAGCGAATTGAGGCCTGCGAACAGGCTGGTATAATGCGCGATCGATTAATTCTTGACCCGGGATTTGGGTTTGGTAAATCCGTTCGGCATAATTTATGCCTCTTAAAACGGCTTCCCGAGTTTCAACAGCATGCCCTGCCCCTATTGTTGGGCGTGTCGCGGAAAAGTACGCTTGGGGCTATATTACAAAAAGATGTTATGGATCGCTTGTCCGGCGGGCTCGCTGTGGCAATATATGCAGCACTTCAAGGCGTTTCAATCATTAGAACCCACGATGTGGATGAAACAAAACAGGCATTACAAATGCTGAATGCCATTGTTAGTGTAGTTTAATCAAGAGAGAAACTGATGACTCAACGTAAATATTTTGGTACAGATGGGATTCGGGGGCACGTAGGCTCGTCAAACATTAATCCTGAATTCATGTTGAAATTGGGCTGGGCGGTAGGTCGCGTTCTCGCGAATGGTCCACGTAAAAAAGTGGTTATTGGAAAAGATACCCGAGTATCAGGTTATATGTTGGAATCGGCCTTGGAGGCGGGTTTATCAGCTGCAGGCGTTGAGGTTAGATTATTAGGCCCCATGCCAACACCGGCAATTGCCTATCTTACGCAAACATTGCGCGCTACGGCAGGCATTGTAATCAGCGCATCACACAACCCATTTGAAGACAATGGGATTAAATTTTTCTCAGCCGAAGGGACTAAGCTGCCAGACAGTGTTGAATTGGCGATTGAAGCTGAGATTGATAAAAAAATGGAAATAGTACCCTCTGCTCAATTAGGTAAGGCCGCGCGGATAAATGATGCGCCAGGACGTTACATTGAGTTTTGCAAATCAACCATTCCATCCTTAACGCGTTTATCAGGCTTAAAACTAGTTGTTGATTGCGCCAATGGCGCAACGTATCACATTGCGCCTAATGTGTTTATGGAGCTTGGTGCAGATGTGATTGCTATCGGGGATAAGCCGGATGGTTTTAATATTAATCTGGATTGCGGATCAACGGCACCAGAGGGATTGCGGCGTAAAGTCCTGGAATCTGGCGCTGACGTAGGAATTGGCTTGGATGGTGATGGTGACCGACTGATTTTGGTCGATGCCGCCGGTAATTTTATTAATGGCGACCAAGTTGTTTATATTATTGCGAAAGATCGCCATCAGCGTGGATTGTTGCATGGTGGCGTGGTCGGCACGTTGATGAGTAACTATGGTCTGGAAAAAGCGATCACGGATATGAATGTCCCCTTCGTTCGCACCCGCGTTGGCGATCGTTATGTTCTTGAAGCATTGAAAGAGCGTGACTGGAAAATTGGCGGCGAATCATCAGGTCATGTCGTTTGTTTGGATAAAACCACGACTGGAGATGGGATTGTTGCCGCTCTCCAAGTGCTGGCCATTATGGTTAAACAGGAAAAAACTTTGCGAGAACTGAGTGGTGATATTATTTTGTTGCCGCAATCGCTGGTTAATTTGAAAACAAAAAATGCAGCCTCGCTTGCAAAAAACCCGCGCGTTCAGCAGGCCGTAGATGCGCTTGATCTGAAATTAAAAGGCGCAGGCCGCGTTTTGTTACGACCTTCAGGAACAGAGCCTTTGTTGCGCGTCATGGTTGAAGGCCTTGATAGTCTCGAGGTTTGCATGCATGCCCAGCAGTTAAGCGACGAGATCAGTAGCATCGAGCAACAAATGCAATAACCGAGCCGCGCGCGGCTCGGATGGCTTGTGTATCACCCATTTAATATTTAATCAAAAAATACTTGTTTCTATCCCCCCCCTTTGATAGAATAGTACGCTTAATTCCCTCGTTGTTTATTCAGAACTGAGGCTTATTTATTTCCAGGAGTGAACAATGTCGCTAACGAGCGTACAAAAAGCAGATATCGTCAATGAATTTAAGCGCGCCGATAAAGATACTGGCTCACCTGAAGTTCAAGTTTCATTGATGACTGGTCGTATTAAATATCTTACTGATCATTTTAAAGAACACAAGAAAGATTTTCATTCACGCCGTGGTTTGCAAGAATTGGTAAACAAGCGTCGTAAACTTTTGAAATATTTGAAAAGAAATGATCAGTCACGTTATTCAACATTGATCCAAAGTCTTGGGTTGAGAGACTCTTATTGATTATTAACCGCAGCCCGGATGGCGCTGAGTTGATAAATAGTTTGTTCTAATAAAAGGCGCACTTTCTGCGCCTTTTTTTTCATGATACTGTGCACAGTATTCAACATCTTAATGGAGTATTTTCCGTGGCTAAAATCACTAAAACAATACAGCTGGGCGAGCAGACACTAATACTTGAGACTGGCGAAATAGCAAGACAAGCAGACGGCGCAATTTTTGCCAGCATGAATGGCACGCAAGTGTTAGTTACTGTTGTTGGTAGACAAGATGGTGCTGAGAAAAACAGTTTTTTCCCTCTTACAGTTGATTACCTCGAAAAAACTTATGCAGCCGGTAAAATTCCTGGTGGCTTTAAAAAACGCGAAGGGGCTCCAAGTGAGCATGAAACACTGACTTCACGTTTGATTGACAGACCACTGCGTCCATTATTCCCAGATAACTTCCATAATGAAATCCAAATCATTGCAACGGTCATGTCTTTAAACCCTGAGGTATCAGCGGATATCGTAGCTATGATCGGCGCATCTGCCGCACTAGCGATTTCTGGTATTCCTTTTGATGGCCCCATTGGCGGCGTACGTGTTGGTTACAAAGACGGTATTTACTTATTGAATCCTGGCCCGCAAGCATTGCTTGAATCAGATCTTGATTTAATTGTTGCTGGAACAGATGAAGCCATTTTGATGGTTGAATCAGAAGCGAAAGAATTGAGTGAAGACGTAATGCTGGGTGCTGTTCTGTTTGGTCATGAAATGATTAAAGGCGTGATCAAGGTCATCGAGGAATTGAAGGCAGAAGTTGGCAAGCCAGTTTGGAACTGGACTGCGCCTGAAGTTGATGCAAGCCTTGTTACACGTATAGACGCGTTGGCAACGGCTGAATTTACTTCAGCCTACTTGCTTAAAGACAAACAACAACGCTACCAGCGCCTTGGCGAATGCCGTCAAAACCTGATGGATACTCTGTTAGCTGAAACACCCGATATTGATAAAGATGCTGCGTCTAGATTGATGAGCACGTTGGAAAAAAATCTTGTTCGTAACCGTATCCTTGATGGCGAGCCACGCATTGATGGTCGCGATCAAAAAACAGTGCGTCCAATTGCAATTCGTACCGGGTTACTGGATTGCGCTCATGGTTCAGCACTGTTCACCCGCGGTGAAACACAAGCTATCGTGGCGGTAACATTAGGTAATGACCGTGATGCACAAATATTGGATAAACTGGATGGTTCAGTTAAAGACAGATTTATGTTGCATTACAACTTCCCTCCTTTTTCAGTAGGCGAAACAGGCCGAGTGGGCAGCCCGAAACGTCGTGAAATTGGTCATGGCCGATTAGCGCGTCGTAGTATGATGGCGGTTCTGCCGACCACAGCTGACTTCCCTTATGTTCTGCGTATTGTGTCAGAAATCACTGAATCTAATGGTTCAAGCTCTATGGCGACGGTGTGCGGAACCAGCTTGGCATTAATGGATGCCGGTGTCCCATTAAAAGCACCAGTGGCTGGTGTGGCCATGGGTCTGATTAAAGAAGGCGATCGCTTTGCTGTTTTGACAGACATTCTAGGCGATGAAGATCACCTTGGCGACATGGACTTTAAAGTGGCCGGTACTGAGCAAGGCATTACTGCATTGCAAATGGACATTAAAATCACAGGCATTAATAAAGACATCATGGCACAGGCGCTTGAACAAGCGCTCGCTGGCCGAACCCATATTCTGGGTGTGATGAACAATGCATTGGCTGAGCATCGCGATGAGTTATCACAACATGCGCCAAGAATTGTTACGATGAATGTTCCTGAAGATAAAATTCGTACCATCATTGGTAAAGGCGGCGCTACCATCAAAGGCCTGATTGAAAGCACAGGTGTATCCATTGACGTCAGTGATACAGGTGTTGTGCAATTGTTCTCACCTAATATGGACGCTTTGGAAGAAGCACAACGTCAGATAAAAGTGCTGATTGCTGATGTTGAAGTTGGCCAAACCTACCGTGGCAAGGTTAATAAAATCGTCGAATTTGGCGCATTTATCAATCTGTTGCCTGGCAAAGATGGTTTGCTGCATATTTCACAAATTTGTAAT
>CAMDBQ010000057.1 GCA_945889365.1 Legionella genomosp. 1
AAATAGCGTTATCCGATGACCACGTTCAGCTGCAACCGCTGCAAACGCAAGACCTGCAGGGCCCGCGCCAACAACCCCGATACGCTTAGGTTCCATTGCCGTTTGATACACCAAATCCGTTTCATGACAAGCGCGCGGATTTACCATGCACGATGCTGTTTTATTCACAAATATCTGATCAAGACACGCTTGATTACACGCGATGCATACATTAATAGCCTGACTTTCACCAGCTTTTGCTTTGTCTGAAAATTGCGAATCAGCAAGAAACGGCCTGGCCATTGAAATCATGTCCGCCATGCCCTCTTCCAGCAAAGCATTCGCCAACTCAGGTGTGTTAATGCGATTTGAAGTGATAACCGGGATCGTCACGTTAGGTTTTAAATGCTTGGTAACCTGTGCAAATGCAGCAGACGGAACCATCGTTGCAATTGTTGGTATACGCGCTTCATGCCAGCCAATGCCCGTATTAATCAACGTAGCGCCCGCTTGCTCTATCGCCTGAGCCAACAAAACCACTTCTTCCCAACTACTACCCTCGGAAATCAGATCCAGCATTGATAGGCGATAGATAATAATAAAATTCTCACCCACGGTTTCTCGTATGCGTCTCACTATTTCAACCGGGAATCGCATACGTTTTTCAAACGTGCCACCCCACTCATCTTGACGTTGGTTTGTATGGCTAACAATGAACTGATTAATTAGATAGCCTTCGCTACCCATAATTTCCACACCGTCATAACCAGCATCCTGCGCTAAACGCGCGCAACGTGCAAAATGTTCAATGGTTTTTACTACACGACGCTTACTCATCGTCCACGGTTTAAATGGGCTAATCGGTGATTTAATACCACTGGGTGCAACATTAAAAGGATGATAGCCATAACGGCCTGAATGGAGAATTTGCAACGCAATTTTGCCATCCGCCTCATGCACCGTATGTGTGACCAATTGATGACGATGTTGTTCTTTACTGCTGGTAAGCATCGCGGCTGATGGAGCCAAACGCCCCGCCCGATTAGGGGAAAAACCACCCGTAACAATCAATCCCACGCCACCTTGTGCGCGCTCACGATAAAAAGCAGCCAAGCGTTGCAAACCACCTTTATCTTCTTCAAGACCCGTATGCATAGAGCCCATTAACAATCGATTTTTAAGTTGAGTAAAGCCTAGATCAAGCGGCTGGAACAGGGCTTTAAAAGGGGTGTTATCTATGATGAGTTGCATGATCCATCCGTGAATGACAAAGAAAGAAGTATATAACGTTTTGGATCCTCACGTCATCCCGAACGGAGTGAGGGATCTCCGGACGTGGCACCGTACTTTATGCTACCGCCCCTTTTATTCAAAGTGTACTCGACTCAGTAAGATATACAGGCAGATCTCACCAGATGCTTGCCATATGCGAGCGCATTGGCGATAATTTACCATTTGGCTGGAGTATCTAGTTGAACGTTTATACGAAAGAGCCAAAACAGCAGGCGCAAGCCTGTGTGATTTGGATGCATGGATTGGGCGCAGATGCTAATGATATGGTCGGAGTGGCAAATCAGTTGCCATTAAGCGTGCCTGTGCGTAATGTATTTATCGATGCACCCGTGCGTCCCGTAACCCTTAATAATCATATGCCGATGCGTGCTTGGTACGATATTATAGGATTGAAACTAACTGATCGTGAAGATCGCGAAGGTTTGTTTAGATCAGAGGCCATGATTCGACAAATTATTGAAAATCAGATCGTCGATGGATTTACCTCGAGCCAGATTTTTTTGGCCGGCTTTTCACAAGGCGGAGCCATGGCATTATTTACCGGATTGCGTTCGCCTACACCTTTGGCCGGCATTATCAGCCTTTCAGGCTATTTACCCTTGTCCTCTGAATGCGAGCCAGGTCCCGTCAATCATAATACCCCTGTTTTTGTAGCGGGAGGGGCGTTTGATCCTATCGTAATGCCTGCATGGACTCAGCTAAGTTTTGATTGGCTGCAATCTCGTGGGTTTCAGCACCTTGCGCGGCATGAATATCCAATGGAGCACAGCATCTGTACTGAGGAAATTCATGATTTGGCAAGCTGGTTAACAATGCATATTACAGCTATGACGCAAAACCATGGAGTTACACAATGACCACTGTTAAAAAATCTCGCCAGGTAAATTTCTCTTGCGAACAAATGTACAATTTAGTCAATGATGTTGAGAGTTATGCCGAATTTCTACCCTATTTCTCCAAAAGCGAAGTGCATCATCGCGATGAAGATGAGGTGCGTGCGACCCTGGTGATTGCTGCTGCCGGGATGAGTAAATCATTTACAACATACAACCGTTTGCAGGCCAATAAAATGATTGAAATCCGTTTGGTTGAGGGTCCTTTCAGTCACCTTGAAGGATTCTGGCGTTTTGATGAGCTTCCCGAAGGATGTCAGATATCCTTTGACTTGGAATTTGATTTTGCCGGCCGCATGTTCTCAATGTTTTTAGGTCCTGTTTTTGAACAAGTCACGGATATGATGGTTGATTCTTTCTGCGATCGCGCCAAGGCTATACATGGCGATAATTGAAGTCGTTTATATTCCTGCAGATCAAAAACCACTGCGCGCGCAAGCTGTGTTTGCAGCGGGAATGACTGTAGGTAATGTATTGCTTCAGTGTGGTCTGCTGACAACAAATCCTGAATTAATCGGTATGTCTGTTGGAATATTTTCAAGGGCTGTGCAATTGGATACGCTTGTTAAGCCGGGTGATCGCGTTGAAATATACCGACCATTGCTGCTAGAACCAATGGAAACTAGACGGAAACGAGCACGAAAGAAATAGCGTACTCCACGCCATCTCGACCCCAGGCGAGCGCGGGGCGTAGGTTGATTAATGATGAATTTGACTAAAAACTTGACAAAAACAATGGGTGATCTATACTTAAATTGCAGGACAGACAAACATTGCGTATGTTGTTTCACCCACATCGAAACGACACTACGGCCTGCCAAAGGGCTGCTTTATGCAGCCCTTATTTTTTTCTCTAAGGCTTACGCTCAATCCGCGCCAATCGATCATGAGTAAAATACAGCGTTAAATTCCGCACAACAGTCGGGCTGTTACCTTTACGCCACGTATAAGCATAGTCCCAACGGTCATTATTAAACGTGGGGCTCATTAAGCCGGTTCCCATCAAAATGGCCGCATCGTTTTTACTCATGCCAATATTTAATCGTTCGAGTTTTTCCTGAGGCAGTAAATTGCCTTGTTGAACAACCCGTCTGGAAAAATCATATGACATGCAGTTCGTCAATGAAAGTGCTAAACTCACGCTAATAAGAATGATTCTAATTCGCATTATTTTTACCTGTGATGAAAAATGTCGTCATCATAGCATGCAATTCATATAAGGTGTACCGAGGGAGTCGTTATGGAAGAAAGTCAGCAGTTGAAAGAGGCGGGATTAAAAATAACCATGCCACGGTTGAAAATATTGCAAATTCTTGAGCAGTCTTCTGACCATCATCTAAGTGCAGAAGATGTATACAGAGCCCTTTCAGATACGGGGGAGGACGTAGGCTTGGCGACTGTTTATCGTGTTCTCACTCAATTTGAAACCGCAGGTTTAATCAACCGACATAATTTCGAAGGTGGTTATTCTGTATTTGAATTAAGCCAAGGAGATCACCATGATCACCTGGTTTGCGTAAAATGCGGCAGAGTAGAAGAGTTTGTTGATGAGGTGATTGAACAGCGTCAACAAATGATTGCCGAACGCGCTAAATTTAAAATGACCGACCACGCTTTAAATATATATGGCTTATGTCCTGCTTGTTTGGGTCAGTAAGTGCAATAAACTGAGTGGCTAATAATATTTATTGAACCCAAATGTTTTAAATTAAACACATGATGCCTGCCGACACCATCCGAGCCGCGACCGTTAGGGAGTGTTCACCGAGGCTCAAGTTCCGTGTGCACTTGCTTACGCGCGCGGCTCGGTTGATCACAGAGATCCTTAACTAGTGCCTCGTCTTGCTAATACGCTCCCTTAAGCTGTCGACCCCGCCTACACGCGAGGACGACAGCTTAAGGGAGCGTATTAACAAGCAGAAATAACCTCAACACCACCCATATATGCACCTAGCGCTTGGGGAATATGAATATTGCCGTCTTTGTCTTGGTAGTTCTCCATAATCGCAACCAATGTTCTGCCCACAGCCAATCCTGATCCATTCAGCGTATGCACCAGCTCCATTTCGTTGGTTTGTGGATTGCGGTAACGGCTTTGCATGCGACGAGCCTGGAAAGACGCTGTGTTACTACAAGACGATATTTCACGATAGGTATTTTGGCTAGGCAACCATACTTCCAAATCATAGGTTTTAGCGGCACTGGCACCCATATCACCGGTACACAACGCCAATACTCGATAAGGCAATTCAAGCCGTTTTAAAATCGATTCGGCATGGGAGGTTAATGTCTCCAAAGCCTCGCAAGAAGACTCCGGCGTTGTAACCCACACCAGCTCAACTTTCTCAAACTGATGCTGTCGAATCAAACCTTTGGTATCTTTGCCGTATGAACCGGCTTCACTACGGAAACAAGGGGAATGGCAAGCATAGCGGATAGGTAATGTTTCGACATTTAAAATCATATCGCGCACGGTATTGGTAACAGGAATTTCCGCTGTTGAGGTTAAATAATAACCCGCATCACCCTGCAATTTAAATAAATCTTCTTCAAATTTTGGCAATTGTCCCGTGCCACGCAAGCTGTCAGCGTTTACAATGTAGGGAACGTAAATTTCTTGATAGCCGTGTTCTTCCGTGTGTACGTCCAGCATAAATTGAATCAAAGCACGGTGCAGTTTCGCAAGTTGCGATTTCATCACAACAAATCGGCTGCCGGTGATTTTAGAGGCTAACGCGAAATCCATTTGCCCCAACGCTTCACCTAATACGTCATGTGATTTAACTTCGAAATCAAACGTAGGAATGGTACCCCAGCGGCGAACTTCCTGATTATCTTGTTCATCACGGCCAACAGGCACGGATGCGTGAGGAATATTCGGCAATCGAAGGCTAATGTCTTCTATTTTCGCCAAAATAGTAGCCAACTCAGCTTTTTTGGCTTCCATCTCGTCACTGATACGACCCACGTCCGCTCGCATAGACGTGATGTCTTCATTACGTGATTTAGCCAGACCGATATCTTTTGAACGTTGATTGCGTTCATTCTGCAAAGCTTGCGTCCCGACTTGCAGGGCTTTGCGTTGTGCTTCAAGGGCAATGAACGCTGGAACGTCAAAATTAAACCCGCGTTTATTTAGTTGATCGGCGATGTATTGAGGGTTATCTCGTAGTAAATGAGGATCTAACATAAGGCACCTGATTTTATTGTAATGTGAAGTATGTAGGGGATCGTAGTGCGCGCCCTCCCATCAGACCAAACGCATCGTGGTTGATGGAAGAAACAGGAAAGGGCGCGCGCCGCGTGCCCCTACATTCAATGAGGATACTTTTTAACGAACGATCCCGCGCGTCGACTGCATCAAGGCTTCAATCATCGGTAACATTTCCGGACAATCGTCTTTCATTGTATCCAGCTCGGTCAGTGCTTGTTGCACGGTTAATCCCTTGCGGAAAATGACTTTATAAGCACGACGCAAATGATCAATGGCAGAAGATGAAAAGCCACGGCGACGAAGCCCAACGGTATTAATGCCACATGCCGACGTTGTATGACCGGCAATCATGACGTAAGGCAGCACGTCTTTAGTAACATACGTTGCTCGCGCAATAAACGCGTAAGCGCCTACCTGGCAGAATTGATGGACAGCAGCATAAGCACCTATGATGGCGTAATCATGAAGTATGACATGACCAGACAGGGCTGAATAATTAACCATTATGATCTGGTTGCCAACCATGCAATCATGACCGATATGAGAATAAGCCATCAAAAAATTATGATCGCCCAATCGAGTCAGTCCGCCTCCTTTGACCGTGCCACGGCTAATCATACAAAATTCTCGAATAATGTTATGGTCGCCGATTTCCAGGCGTGTTGCTTCGCCTTGATAGGTCACGTCTTGGGGCTCATCACCAACAGATGCAAATTGAAAAATCTTATTGTGCTTACCAATTACTGTTGGCCCTTGAATAACCACATGTGGACCAATCCACGTTCCTTCACCGATTTCTACTTCGGCACCAATAATGGTTCCGGGACCTACTGTTACCCCCGGAGCCAGCTTAGCTGAAGGATGAATTATTGCATGTTCACTTATCACTTTTTTTAATTTCCTTCGCGGCACTCATTAAATCTGCAGAGCAGGCAAGTTCTTCACCAACAAAAACTTCACCATGCATACGCCAAAAATCACGTTTTTGCCCAATTAATTTAACGTTTAAACGTAATTGGTCACCAGGGGTAACCACGCGTTTGAATTTAGCATTATCAATTCCTGCGAAAAAATATAAAAATTCATACCCTTCTTTGGGTGTTCGCGAGAGATTAGATAAAATTGCGCTCGCTTGCGCCATGGACTCCAGCATTAATACGCCAGGCATGATGGGATTACCAGGAAAATGACCAGTAAAAAACGGCTCGTTTATCGTCACATTTTTCGTGGCAATGATGTAATCAAATACGCTATATTCCAAAACCCTATCAACCAGGATGAAGGGATAACGATGCGGTAATAAATCAAGAATTTTATTAATATCGACAAATCCACTCATGGGAAATTTCTCACTTAATTCTTTAGAAACGGTTAATCCAAGCCGCGACCATATCGTCGCGGCTTTGGATGGCCCGAAAAGCCTTATTTGATTTCTTGCATAACCTTCGCAGTAACATCCAGTTTTTCTACACTAAAGGGTGCTGCATCTTTTTGGAAGACCAGGTCATATTTTTCACTTACGGCTACTTTCGCAATGGCAGCACGGATTTTATTATAAAATTCTTCCATCGCTTCATTGTGAGCTGTACTCAGTTCTTGTTGATACTGTTGACCTTCACGTTCAAATTGTTGTTGTGTACCAACGATTTGTTTTTCCAGGTCTTTTCGCTGTGTTTGGCTCATTATTGCCGTGTCACGCTTGAACTTTTCCATATCTTTTTTCAAACCGTCTTCCATTGCGACTAATTTGTCGCGACGTGGCTTGAATTCTTTTTCCAGCTTTTCTTGAATGCCTTTCATCTGGGTTGATGTCTGCATGATTTTCTGTAAATCAACCACGCCGATTTTTGTTCCATCTGCAAAAGCACTGCAACTTACTGCCAACATTAACGCTATTAAAACACCACCAAACTGCTTCATGATTCCACTCCTGATTCAAAGACCCAAACATATTTTAATTGGCTCCAAATGCTAGCACAATTTATTAGCGGTTGCGATACACTTTACATAGTTAAAACCCTGATGACACAGAAAATGCAAACGGCTGCACTCTATCCAGCGGCCCGGCATTAAATGGTGTCGCCAAACTGAGTGCCAACGGTCCAAATGGTGAACGCCATTCAACCGATACACCCCCAGAATAGCGGACGCTCCCTTGGTTTGTTCCGCTTAATGCGATTGGCGTTCCCTGGATAAATACGTTACCCGCATCAGCGAACACGCTCACCCGTAACGTCTCGCGACTTATCGGATAAGGTAGAACCACGCCGGCACTGCCATTGATCAGGAAGTTAGCACCAATAGCATTACCATTAACGTCTTTCGGTCCTAGAGAATAGGGGTCAAAACCACGCACCTGTCCAGGCTGCGCATTACCACCGGCAAAATAGTTCTCGTAAAACGGCAAACCTTGACTATTAAACGTATTACCATAGCCCACATTACCCATTGCCGTGAATATAAAGCCATGAACCAATGGATAATATCCGCGTACCTGGTACGACGTCTTATAATAATTCAGTGATTCGGATGTTGCTGGCAATGCAAACAACACACCCGCCTGCTGATTGACCCCTGTCGTAGGGTAAGGCATTTGATCATAGCTATTACGACTCCAGCCGGATGTTAGACGGATCTGATTAAAATCGCGTCCATACAAATTCACAA
>CAMDBQ010000058.1 GCA_945889365.1 Legionella genomosp. 1
CATCAATTGTGCAAAATTAACTCAGGCACAGAAAACCTGTCCGGCTTGAAAAAAACGCATCACGCCTTGCACGCTGCATTTACACCCATCGCCGATGACATTCAATCCATTACATTCCCCGGTATATCAACCATCAACATGGCAGGAAACACAATATTACAAACCTGTGGTGATGCATTGTATATCCGCAAACGACCTGAATTGACACGTCGTATATTGCTAAGCGGTCATATGGATACCGTTTATGGCGTCAACCACCCTTTTCAAAATCCTGCCTATATCAATGACAATCATCTAAATGGGCCTGGCGTCGCGGACATGAAAGGCGGATTGGTTGTCATGCTGCATGCGCTTACTGCGTTTGAACGTTCGCCACATGCTGACACACTGGGCTGGGATGTACTGATTAATGCAGATGAAGAAATCGGCTCACCTGCATCCAGTCAGTTTTTTTCCGAAATTAAATCCAGGTATCAAGCCGTATTGGTGTATGAGCCGGCTATGAATGCGAAGGGTACATTAGCCAAAAATCGCAAAGGCAGTGGCAAGCTGACTGTGGTTGCTACGGGGAAAGCAGCGCATGCCGGTCGCGCTTTTTATGAAGGGCGAAATGCCATTTGTTTTCTGGCTGAAGCGGTCACAGCCATTCATGCGCTAAATGGCTTGCGTGATGGGGTTACCATCAATGTGGGCATAGTGGCCGGTGGTGATGCGCTAAATGTTGTGCCAGACAAAGCCGTTGCTAAATTGGATGTTCGGATTACTTTGCCTGAAGATGAATATTGGGTACGCCAGCAATTGGATACCATTATCAACCAGTTGCGGCGAACTGATGATTCATTGACTGTATACGGACGTTTTGATCGCCCGGTTAAACGGGTTAATACCTCGACCGAACGTTTATTTGCACGCATTCAACATCTAGGCCATTCACTCGGACTTACCCTGGATTGGCAAGACAGTGGCGGTTGCTGTGATGGCAATAACTTCGGTGCTCACGGCTTACCAGTGATTGATACGTTAGGGGTGCGTGGCGGAGATATTCACAGTGAAAACGAATTCATACTGCTCGATAGTCTGGTTGAGCGCGCGTCATTAAGCATGCTTTTATTAGATGATTTGGCGCAAGGCGGACTTGAGGAGCTAACCCAGCCATGACGATTTTATTTCGCGGCGCATGTGATAGCGATCTGGATGCCATTTGTGAGTTAGCTGAGTTAGGCGGAATTGGTCTGACTACATTACCTAAAGACATCGATATCTTAAATAAACGACTAACGTGGTCTAGCCGATCATTTAACCAAGCAATCGAACATCCCCAAAATGGATATTATTTATTTGTGTTAGAAGATACCTCCACCAAGAACATCATTGGCTCATCAGCGATTGAAGCTTCTCTTGGCCATGAGTGCCATTTTTATTCCTATAAATTATCAAAGCACACTCAAACATGCCCTTCACTTAACATTCAAAATAATTATGAAACATTAAATCTAGTAACTGACAAGCATTATCATTCTGAGATCTGCACTCTGTTTTTGGATCCGGCCTACCGTCACGGCGGCAATGCTTCGCTGCTTTCGCGTTCACGATTTTTATTTATGGCCGCTTTCCCCGAACGCTTTCAACCAGCCGTCATCGCTGAAATGCGTGGGATGTCTGATGAAGCAGGACAATCTCCTTTTTGGAATGCCGTGGGTCAGCATTTCTTTCATCTGTCATTTGCCGAAGCCGACCGACTCACCCTGGCAACCGACAAACAATTTATCGCTGATTTAATGCCAAAAAATCCCGTGTATGTCAATCTTCTTCCACAAGCAGCGCAAGAGGTGATTGGGCAAACCCATCCATTAACACACGGCGCCCTGAATATATTATTACGTGAAGGATTTCAACCTACACCTTATGTCGATATTTTTGATGCAGGACCCACGATTGAAGCCCAACGAGATGAGATACAAACGATTATTAACAGCCACGTCATGACGATAAGTCATATTGAGGAAACGGTAAGCAGTAATCGTCATTTAATAGCCAATACCTTGCTTGATTTTCGTGCCACCATCGGTCAGATCATACCGGATGAACAGAGTGGCTCTTGCATTATTAGTCAGGAAACAGCAAATGTCTTACAGGTTACTTTAAACGATACAATTCGTGTGGTGATGATGTAAAGAGCACGACGAAATGACTAAAGATTGATCACAGTTAAATGTAATGTAATGTGTCGGAGACACCTTCATGCCCAGATAGGATAAATGACTAACAATGAACTACATTAATGGCAATTGGAGCGAAGGGCAAGGTAATCCATTTACCTCCACGAATCCCGCAGATAATAAAATTATTTGGCAGGGAGCAAACAGTACAGAGGATGAAGTACTTGCCGCTTGTGAAGCGGCACATCGTGCTCTTCCTGCTTGGGCAAATCTTGATTTTTCAAGCCGTGCCAACCATATTTTAAATTTCAGTAAACAAGTTGAATCAAGACGTGCTGAGCTCATCTTATTGATCTCAACTGAAAGTGGAAAACCACTCTGGGAAGCGGCAACTGAAGTGGCCGCCGTAATTGGGAAGGCTAGCCTGTCTATTCAAGCCTATCAGGAACGAACTGCAGAGAAACATACCATCACGCCTGATGCAACCAACAGCTTGCGTTTTAAACCTCATGGCGTTATCGCGGTCCTCGGCCCGTTTAACTTTCCAGCCCATTTGAGTAATGGCCATATTATTCCTGCATTATTAGCTGGCAATACCGTGGTTTACAAACCTAGCGAATTAACCCCTGCTGTGGCTGAGTTTATTGTTCAATGTTGGCATAATAGTGAATTACCCGCTGGTGTTATCAATTGCATTCAAGGCAATGCTGATACGGCAAAAGCGCTTCTAGATACAGATATTCAAGGGGTATATTTCACGGGCAGTTACCATACTGGTCGACAAATCAATCAACGGTTTAGCGATCGACCTGACGTCATTCTGGCGTTAGAAATGGGTGGCAATAACCCGTTGGTGATTGATAACGTCGAACATATCCAGGCCGCGGTTTATCACACCTTGCTGTCTACCTTTATTACGGCCGGACAACGCTGCACCTGTGCAAGGCGATTGATGATTCCGGATAATTCGATGGGTGATTTATTTCTCAATCATTTTTTAGAAGCGGGCTCGGCGTTACGAGTGGGTCCATTTACTCATAAGCCTGAAGCCTTTATGGGGCCTGTGATCAGCCATGCTCACGCACTGAGGCATTTAAATGCTCAACATGCTTTGCAAAAATTGGGTGGCCGATCGCTCTTAACCATGAATTTACTGACTGAAAGTACGGGTTTACTGAGTCCTGGGATCATGGACATGACGGATGTGATCAATCCTCCTGATGAGGAAATTTTCGCACCATTTGTGCAAGTGTTTCGTTATCAGGATTTTGATCATGCCCTTCTACTCGCCAATCAAACACGCTACGGTTTAGCGGCTGGTTTGTTTAGTCAGGATCAAGACCATTATCAGCAATTTTATCAAACGATTCGTGCAGGACTTATCAACTGGAATCGACCCACTACAGGGGCTGCTAGCAGCCTGCCCTTTGGTGGCATTGGGCGTAGTGGGAATCATAGGCCGAGTGCGTATTTTGCGGCGGATTATTGTGCGTATCCGATTGCAAGTTTGGAGCAGGCAACGTTGGTGATGCCGGAGACATTGTTGCCAGGGATAGAATAAACTACGTCATCCCTCGCAAGCTCGGGATGACGTAGTTCATTAACAGAGGTTAAACATGCAAGTTTTTGAATTAAACATGGACGGAATAGTTGGCCCAAGCCATAATTACTCAGGTCTTGCGGTTGGCAATATCGCATCGACTACGAATGCTCTAATCATCGCCAATCCCGCAGCCGCCGCTCTGCAGGGGCTGAAAAAAATGCGTCTATTGCATCACCTGGGAATCAAACAAGCGGTTCTTCCACCTCATCAGCGGCCTAATCTCCATCTATTGCATCAACTCGGGTTTCGAGGCACGCCTGCCGAACAAGTTCGGCAAGCAAAACTCACCGCTCCTGGATTGCTCAGCGCGAGCTACTCTGCATCAAGCATGTGGACTGCTAATGCCGCAACCGTCTCATCAAGCCTTGATACACAGGATGGACGAGTGCATTTTACAGCGGCAAACCTCGTCAGTAATTTGCATCGTCATCATGAAGCTGATTTTTCTCATGCCTTATTAGAGCGAATTTTTTCCAATGAACACTACTTTCAACACCATCCCGTATTGCCTAAAACTATGATTACTGCCGATGAAGGCGCTGCAAACCACAATCGGCTGTGTGCAGATCACGCGAATCGGGGTATCAATCTATTTGTTTATGGTAAACAAGCCATGTCTGGAACCGACCCTATCCCGAAGCGTTTTCCTGCTCGACAAACCTTGGAAGCATCTCAAGCCATCGCTCGCAGTCACCAATTAAATCCAGAACAAGTTATATTTGCATGTCAAAATCCAGATGCCATTGATCAAGGCGTGTTTCATAATGATGTTATAGGCGTAGCAAATGAATACGTTTTGCTCATTCATGAGGACGCCCTGCTCCATCAGAAAAATGTACTTGAAGCATTACAAGCCAAAGCTTTGTTCCCTATGCAAATGATTCAAGTCAGTCGCGAAGACATCAGTATTGCCGAGGCAGTTAGCTGTTATTTGTTTAATTCTCAACTGATCACTATGCCCGATAAAACCATGGCTCTCATTGCACCCTCTGAATGCGAATACAATCCACGCATTCATGCTTTCCTATATAACCTGATGGAATCAAATACCAACCCAATTAAACAAGTCCATTATTTGGATCTCAAACAAAGCATGCTCAATGGCGGCGGCCCTGCTTGTCTGCGTTTACGCGTGCCTTTAAATCAACATGAGCTAGCAGCTATGCATCAAGAAATATTGGTCAACGATGTATTGCTGGATACCCTGGAAGCTTGGGTAAAACAGCATTATCGTACCGCACTACATGCACATGATTTAGATGATCCCTCCTTGATTACTGAAAGCTTCGCAGCCCTTGATGAGTTAAGCTCAATGCTCAATCTAGGCTCGATTTATCCGTTTCAAAAGTAGTGCCTCGTCTTGTTAAGACGATCCCTTAAGCTGTCGTCCCAGCGTAGGCGGGGATGCATCCTGCAACCCACTCGGTAATAATGTAATTTGTACATCCTGATGTGCTGTCACAATGGTGCGAGCAATGCACGCTGTGAGTGTAATAAAAAGAGCGCCATCTGGTAGTGAGGGTTTGGAACAATGACGTTTTCCAGAATACTTCGGGAGTAATGGAAAAAATCCTGGCATTACTCGAAACCGAGCCACACATAGGCACCCTCATCCCCAGTCTTTCTCAAAACAGGAGAAGGGAGCAGATCGTGCTAACTGATTAACTTCGGTGCCAATTTAGATGGGACATGTATGGACCCCGCCGTGGCTTATTCTGGGCGAGTTTGGCAAAACTGTTTCAATATGTTATGATTAACGTCCAGCTAATAAAGGTAAATGAAAAATGTCAGAAAAAGTATGCGGTACAGTAAAATGGTTTAACGAAAGCAAAGGCTTTGGTTTTATTGAAAGCAATGGCAAAGATTACTTTGTACATTTCAGCGCAATCCAAGGCAGCGGATTCAAAACGCTTGCTGAAGGTGCTGCAGTTATGTTCAAACCAGGTCAAGGACAAAAAGGTCCTCAAGCTGAAGAAGTTGATTTGGTATAGTCTTTCCAGGTCTGTCTCAGACCCTACAGCCATTCTTCAATGAGTGGCTGTAAAATTCTTGTTATTTCCTAGTCGTCCCAGTTTCATATCTAAACACACCCTAATTCAAACAATACAACTCAGTGCTCTTTTTTGTATATTTTTCGTGGACGTTTGCGTTACCTAATTTAGAGCTGTCGCTCTGACGTATTTTAGTTTTTCTTTTTACGATATATATTGACTTGCTGCACAACCGGATCCAACCATGGGCCTGAAATTTTATAAGTGTAAGCACTGATCTGTTGCATGCCTTTGTTAATGATCTTACTGGCAACCCATGTAGCAACGCCAGCAATAGGCCCCGCAATCGGTCCTCCCGCGATGGTGACGACTATCGGCAGGCTGGCCATGATGTATGGTGATACGCGCAGATCAACATCATACAAATGTTTGACCACATCCAAATCACCCTTCATGCTCGCATAGGCTACTGGGCCATCAATATAACTATCCTGGGTACTCAAGACTCCATTTTTGAGAGCAAAACTCCCTTTAAACTCATCAAAACTGTACCCGCCTTTGGACAGATCACTAAAGTCCAGTTTAAGGCGGCGAGGAATCGTTTGGAGACTCAGCACACTCAATAATTTACCTAAGCCTAATTTTTCTTCAGTGGCTTTATCAAGGTTTGTAATGCGACCGCTTTTAAGTGTGATGTGCATATCACCAAGGACTTTATCGAGAGAAAAATCATAAATAGCACCAGGCCATCCTCCGTTAAATGATACATTACCTTTGTGCGCTTCTACTGCCGGTATAATATTCCAACGCGCCAAGGCTTTACCTAAATCAAAGAGCTGTAAGTCAGCTTGCACACGGGTATTATTTTGTTTGCCTTCCTGTTTCCAATCCCCCTGAAGGGTCAACAAATAATCTGGTGATTTAACCTTGCACGAATCGAGCGTCCATTGTTTCGGACTACTGGTGCTTTTTAATGTGACACTACCCAGCTCAACCGTATCCAACTTAACTATCCCAAAAGTTAGATTCATATTTGGAATATCAATAGGCTGGAATGCGGACTTTACTGACTTCAGTTTTTTGTTCATGATCATGGCATTACCCAAATACAAATGGTCAACATTCCCAGACAGGGTATTTGTATCCATTTGATAGCGCAAATCAGCATCAACATCTTTTTGCTTTAGGTTCACTGACCAATCATTCTTGGTTAATTTGTTCGCCTTCATTTGAAGATCTTTATATGCAAGCGTAAAATTCATCGTTTTTTCAGCATTAAAATCGACATCTATAGTTAAAGGCACTGCTTCAACAGCGGTTTTCCCTAAGGGGGGAGGTAAATCAATGGCAACACCTTCTAGTGACGTACTAATATTCATATGATCCAAATTGTTTGGACTATCCCTCAAAGTTAGCAAGCTCTGGATACTGACATGCCCATCCATCAATCCCAGCAACGGAAAGGAAAATTTTTGTCGCAATAAATCAATGCTGGTACTCCCCTCGATATTGACTTCGATGTATGATTTTTGTTTGCGAATCGATTGAATGTGGATAGCGACCGGATCACCTGCAAGGGCTGCTGACAATTCACTGCCAGTGACGCCGTACTCATCAAAATTCAGGGTTCCCGATAATTTATCCAGAGATATTTTATTCAATGCATGATGAAGAATAAAATGGTTATTATCAAGCGTCAGCAAACCGCGCACCAAGACATGATCACTCTCAGGATAAAGCGGGACTTCCAAGCGCAAATCCATGGATATCAGATCACGAGCATCCAACATCTTCCATCGAGACAAACGTTCACCAATCGGAGACGCAAACACATAATTCTTTACTTTGTCAGCTGGTGCCTGGATATCGCCATGAATGAGTAACGCCTCTCTACCCAAACCGATGTCGTTGATGACCACGCTCATTTTATCAACCACAACTCCCTTTAAATCAGCGTGAACGATATCCGCATCCAACGTGCGGCTATCAACGCGCAAATGTGCGTTGATATCACGACTTAAGGGCCAACCTTTGCCAATCAATAAATCCAATCCACTGACATAACTATTGATAGAAAATTTGCCTGGCTGGTTATCAAATGGGAAGTCAACCAGTGGGCCATTCACGATTATTCGACCACTAGCCTTACCAATACGTTTAATATCCTGTTTTAACCAAGCGTCTAATTTAGGCTTCAAATA
>CAMDBQ010000059.1 GCA_945889365.1 Legionella genomosp. 1
GCACTCTTTTCTAACCGTCCTCCCGGTCGTTTTTCTGTCGCCCCACTATTGCGTGAACTTGCAATGGAAGGTCGCGCAACAGGGACGGTTCACACCGGAAGATGGATTGATATTGGCTCGCCCGAGCGTTTAGCATGCGCTGAATCCTATGACTGACTGGCCGATTCTGCCGTCGGTTTTGGTTCTACGTAATCATTTTGGCGAATGGTAATCCTCACTTTAGGATGTTTTTCTTGTACAAACTTTTCAAACCCATTTCCATTAAACATTGCAATTAACTTATCTGGATCTGCAATCACAGGAGCTCCATTTTTTTTTCGAATGTTATCCTCTGTTCGCATGTAAATAACTCCGTCTTCACTGATCATGTCATTTTTGCCAAGCCATCGATTGAACAATGTATCCATCGCATCAAGAGCCTCGCCTTCAAGCATGTTACCATCACTGCTATAGGCACGCATAAACTGCGATGATCTGCTTATTGCATAATCCAGGGTGATCTGCCCTTCTTTAATAGCCCCAGATTTAATATATTCTGCAATATGACGGATAGATGTATCTGCCAAGAAGTCCTGGAAGGCGTCAAACTCAGATTCTGAAAGATGGGCGCGCAACAAACCAATCAATCTAGGCGCATCATTTACAGTGCTTGCAACTACAAGTGACCAGGGATTTAATTTTTCTTTTGCTTGAAGTTGATATTCTGCATGTTTGACCAGCTTACCAACTTCTTGCATCAAGCCTACAAACTCTGGATTATTCCCTGCTTTTTCTTTAAGAGCCGCCTGAAGATACGCTAATGTATCGATTTGACTCCCTGCAAGCTGCAAAATTTTATTTAATGACTCGGCATTCAGTACGAAGCGTGATTCAGCACCTGTTCTTGCAATGTGTAATGTTTCTCTTATCATAATGATCTCAATCAGCGAATGGTGTCTTTATATCATCAACAACGGATGCGAAGGTTTTATTTTTCATCGATTCAATGGAAAATTCATCCACTTGAATTGCATCCCAGCGCGCCTTTTCAACAGCAACGATAGCATCCATCTCGTCTTGGGTTAGCTCACCTCTTTTAACTTTTTCTGCCATTTTTTCAACCAAATATACAGACTTATAACGCTTCAGATCGCTTATTTTTTTATAAATGTCACGATTCTTAATCATCAGTTGTAGCGCATTTTCCATTTTGTCAATCGGTTGATTTGAATCACCACTTAAATACACTGATTTAAGCAAGTCATTACGATAATCATTGTTTTGCGTCATCAACTGAGCCAATTGATGGTCAAGCCTATCTGTGGGATAACGCATGGTTTGACCGAATGGAAAAACACATATACGAACCATCTTCCCAATCAACTTCGAGGGTAGATTTCGAGAGAAGGCAATCATTGATTTTTGCGCATGATAGAAACAGTACGTTACTGCCCATTTAGCATGCAACTGTTGATCCGCATGTTCTTCGTGCTGTTGGAAATAGAGCAATGCTGCCATTCCCAAATAGAGATAGGACATCCCATCGGCAAGCCTTGCAGACAGTCGCTCTTTACGTTTTAAATCACCGCCCAGATAAATCAATGACAGATCAGCTAACCAGGCAAAGGCGTAGCTTAAACGTGCCAGGCGCTGGTACTCTCGTTTGAGGGCGTTTTTAGGTGCTTTAATGAACAGCCCGCCAGTCCAGGCAGAACAAATCGCCTTGGCTTTATTATGTGCGTAATACTGCACATGTTGCCAAATCAATTTCCTGAATGTTTCCTTGTCACCTTGTGTAACGGCATAGAACTCATCTCTTACAAAAGGATGACAAGCCATAGAGCCCTGCCCAAAAATCAATAAATTCCGTGACATGATATTGGCACCCTCTACCGTAACGGAGATAGGTATACCTTGATAATATTTAATCAGATAATTCCGCGGACCGACCACCACAGCTCGTCCCGCATGAACATCCATCGCGTCATTGATGACAATGCGCGCCAACTCGGTATTGAAATATTTAGTAATTGCCGATGCAACAGATGGCTTTTTATGCTCATTCACAGCAGCAAGGGTTAATAAACGCGTGGCGTTGACCAGGTAATTTAAACCAGAAATTTCTGCCAGTTTTTCTTCTATACCTTCAAATTGACCGATTTCCAAATTAAATTGTCGTCGAATACGGGCAAATGCACCTGATGTAAGATAAGACACAGACGATGAAGCAGCTGCAAGGGCTGGTAATGATATTGACCGACCGATAGACAAACATTCAACTAGCATTTGCCAACCATGACCAGCCTTTTCCTGGCCACCAATGATGCTGTCAATAGGTACAAATATATTTTCACCGCGAATTGTACCGTTCATAAATGGCTGTTCCGCCGGTATGTGACGATTGCCAATGACAAGATTTCCAGCATCACGAGGAATTAACAAGCACGTAATCCCTTCTTCACCGACGCCTTTCAATAACCCCTTAGGGTCTTTTAACTGCACAGCAAGGCCTATCAATGTTGCAACTGGTGACAAAGTAATCCAGCGTTTGTTCAGCGTAAGATTTAAACCGAGAATTTTTTTACCATCCACTGTTTTTTCCATCACAATGGCTTCTGACTTTATTGACGTGGCATCACTACCGGCATCGGGTTCTGTCAGAGCAAAACAGGGAATATCAATGCCTTTAGCAAGACGCGGCAGGAAATGTGCCTTCTGCTTATCTGTTCCATAGTGCTGCAACAACTCACCAGGCCCTAATGAATTCGGAACCATCACAGTAACCGCCGCCACGCCTGAGCGACTGGCAATTTTCATTACAATATCTGAATGTGCGCGAGCTGAAAAACCTTTTCCACCAAATTTTTTTTCAATAACCAAACCAAAAAACCCGTGTTCTTTGAGGTATGCCCAGACAGCTTCGGGCAAATCAAGTGTTTGGCTAATGTCCCACTCATTGACCATAGAACATAGTGTTTGGGTTTCATTATCCAGGAATGACTGCTCTTCCGGGGCAAGATCTGTTGATATACCTGCCAGCTTGTCCCAATCAAGGACTCCGGTAAAAATATCCTTTTCCAGCCAGGTATCGCCAGCATTTAATGCCTCTTCTTCAGTTTTGGACAGGGTTGGCATGGACTTGGATGCACGTTTGAATAAAATATCACTGAGGGTGAATCGCACTGCCTCAACGTGAATGATAACGCTTACAGCAACAATAACTGCCAGCAAGAGCAACCAGAGTGAGGTAGGGACTCCAAAAAACAAGGCCAACAGAAGGTAAACCACACTGCCAACCTCCCAAATAATAGCGGGCATGGGTCGATAAAGCACGATTAATGTGAATACCATATACAACAAAAACAACGCAGTAGCCATATTAAATCCCTTCCTATGTCACGTATGAAAATGTAATTCATGTATACTACGCGAACCTACGCGTAATCCGCAAGCATTGCGGTCTACGCCAGGTATATCGACTTCAACCCTGAAACCGATGATTAACGCTGATTGGTTTAGCGTGCTTCTCAATGTAGTGAATAATTTTACCGGCAATGTTCACATGCGTGGTCGTTTCAATGCCTTCAAGTCCAGGTGATGAGTTGATTTCCAAAACCAGAGGACCATGATTGGATCGGACCAAATCAACGCCCGCCACTTTCAAACCCATCGTTTTTGCTGCAGCAATAGCAACTGCCCGTTCTTGAGGTGAAAGTTTAACCTTGAGCGCTTTGCCACCTTGGTGAACATTGGCGCGGAACTCACCTTCTTTGGCCTGACGTTTCATCGCTGCCACGACTTTATCACCAATGACAAAACACCGAATATCTGTGCCACGTGATTCCTGAATGTATTCTTGAACCAAAATATTGGCGCGCATTTCTTTAAAAGCATTGATAATGCTCACTGCTGATTGATGGCTGTCAGCTAAAACAACACCCTTTCCCTGAGTGCCTTCCAATAACTTAATAACCAGAGGCGCGCCACCAACCATCCGAATCAAATCTTCGGTATTATCTGGCGACTGGGCAAACCCGGTCAACGGCATAGCAATGCCTTTGCGAGCCAGCAATTGTAACGAGCGGAATTTATCTCGAGAACGGGCAATGGCAATGGATTCATTCAACGCATACATGCCCATCGTTTCCATGTGCCGCAATACGGCAGTGCCATAAAACGTGTTTGAGGCGCCTATTCGAGGAATGACGGCATCGAAATGAGGTAAAAGCTCGCCACCCCGATAATGAACTGTAGGTGATGACGCCGCAACGTTCATATAACAAAACAAGGGATTGATGATTCTGACATCATGTCCTGCCTCAATTCCTGCAGCAACCAGACGTTTATGTGAATACAACCTGGGATTGGTGGCCAATATTGCAATATGCATAACTTGATGTTTCCTCTAATTATTTGGCAACCAATAACGTATAGTCTTTTGCCAGTAGATCGGCTTGATGAGGTGATGTAAAAAATGCGGCAAGCTCACCCTTCGGGTTAAACAGCATGACACTACCTGTATGTTCAATATCATAATTATTTGTATTTTTCGCATCCTTATCTGCCACCTTAAGGTAGGCGATGCCCATCTCACTTGACATTGATTTAATGGACGCCTCGGAACCTCGGGCGCCATAAAAATGAGGATCAAATGCTTTAACGTAATGGCCTAATTTAACCAAGCTGTCTCGGTCCGGATCAACTGAAATCATCACCACTTGTGGCAGCGGACTCACGCCTTTCTCGGCCAATAAACGATACGTTTTTCCCAGTTCAGCCATGGTTGTTGGACACATGTATCCGCAATGAGTAAATCCAAAAAAAACCATCGTCCATGATCCTTGTAGACTGGCATTATTGAATGGTTTATCGTCAATCCCTCTCAGTGAAAAAGCCCCCACTGGGCGAGACTCATTTAGTAACGTACCGTGCAATTGACTCACATCAATTTTCTTTTGCACAGGCATATGCTGCGATACGAAAAAGCCCGCACTCAAGGCTACAATGGCCAATAAGATGGTTACCGTCATCGTCATGCGTTTTGTTTTATTAAGCACTTTACTCTCCTACAAATAATGGTCGACCAATAAACATACGAATATCAACATCAAATAAACAATGGAGTATCGAAAGGTACGCATGGCAACCTGGGGTTTATCAGTGCGATATAAAACCACCGCCCAGTACATAAACCGCGCTCCACCTAATGAAGCACCAACCAAATAAAGCCAGCCACTCATTCCAACTACAAACGGCAGCACACTCACGACCAATAATAAAATAGTATATAACAGCACATTCAACTTGGTATAACGAATACCGTGGGTCACAGGCAGCATTGGAATATCTGCATTCTTGTAGTCTTCACAACGATAAATTGCCAATGCCCAAAAATGCGGCGGCGTCCAGGTAAAGATAATCAATACCAGCAATAAAGCGTGTGGATCCAATTGGTTGGTTACCGCAGTCCAGCCCAATAATGGCGGGACCGCACCTGCCAAACCGCCAATAACAATGTTTTGCGGAGTGGCGCGCTTGAGATAACCCGTGTACACACCTGCATAACCAATGATTGTTATAAAGGCGAGCACAGCAGTCAATGTATTTACAAAGCAGCCTAACACAACCAAGCCAAAAATGCCCAATATAATTGCAAAACATACGGCTTGTTGCACAGAAACACGCCCTTGCGCAACCGGTCTTTTTTTTGTGCGCGCCATAATGGAATCGATTCGCCTATCAACCAAATGATTGATCGCCGCAGCACTGCCAGCACACAAACCAACCCCCAGCAGGGTCGAACCTAACGTGACTAGAGAAACCCAGCCCGGAACAGCAAGATACATGCCCACCACGACGGTTAATAACATCAAAGCAACCACGCGAGGCTTACATAACTCAATATAATCGTGCCAAACGCCGCTAAAACGCGACAATTTACTAGCTTGCATGTTCTACTCCTCTCGTCGCCAGGTAATGCATACTGACCATGGTAGCCAAAAGCAATGCTGCAACACCGTTGTGCGCAACAGCTGCCCACAGAGGCAACAAATATACAACGCTAATCACGCCTAACGTAACCTGCATCAATACCAATAACATGGCCACCATCGCGGCTATGCGTAATGGATTTTTTCGGACACGAAGTAAAATCAAACCACACAACAGCAAGATGTAAACCGCCGTTGCATAAGCACCTATCCGATGGACCCATTGTATGGTCATTCTGGCGTCATGATCCAATATGCCGCCCTGATAATTGGCGCCAACGGTTGAAAACAAATTAAACGCTTGTGAAAAATGCATCTTGGGAAACCACTGACCGTTACATTGAGGAAATCCAATGCAAGCCATGCCGGCATAGTTGGAACTCACCCAACCACCCAACGCAATTTGACAGAAAACAATCACCATGCCTGCGCCAATCCACGCCCGCCACAGTGACATATCTTGCCGTTTAACATCACTCAACTGCCACCTAAAATAACAAAGACAAGCAAAAATCAGAATCCCACCGAGCAAATGCCCCATCACAACTACGGGCAACAATTTAAGCGTTACCGTCCACATACCCAACGCCGCTTGGAATGCAACCACAAGCAGCAGGGTTAAAGGTAAAACCCAAGGCAGCCGCATCCCTTTTCTAGCAAGAAAAAACACACTTAGCCCCATACCAAGAATAAGCAAAGCCAACGTACCGGCCGCATAACGATGGCCCATTTCCGTCCATGCTTTAGCAGC
Organism: Legionella genomosp. 1; assembly: GCA_945889365.1. Classification (GTDB taxonomy): domain Bacteria; phylum Pseudomonadota; class Gammaproteobacteria; order Legionellales; family Legionellaceae; genus DDPF01. The sequence goes on from CAMDBQ010000059.1 coordinate 6,721, forward strand.
CTCAATGGGCGCTTGCGGATACTGGCTTTGCGCTTGTGTTAAATCGTTTTGAGCGGATGGCAAGACCATATGCCCATAACAACCAGGCCAATCAGGACAGCCCAGCCCTGCATTAGTTAGGCGTGTGTAGGCGCCGAGCATCACTACCAGCAAAGCCAGGATTAATGCGCAAGTTGCGGTCCGCCGCAATATTTTTACTGGATTCAATTTAGCCACCTTTTACTAACAATAATTTAATATCATGAAACAGATCATCTGGATCGGCATTCAAAGGATAAACCAGAACTAAAAAGTTTTCAGGATTGGCGATGAACAACCTTGGATGCGAATACAATGCAAACAACCGAGCCGATTCAGCAGTGGATAATGTTACCATTGATACCCCGGGCTCTTGCAGCGCGGAGGCAAATTTTGTAGCGCCTGCATTAGCTCCTAACAACAAGCTTAAGTCAACATCATATAAGCGCCTTCCCAGAGCCAGACGAACGCGTGCTAATTTATCAAAATGCTCAAAACAAGACTGGCCACATGTATCAGGACTCCAGAGCACCAGATGCCATTTGGAATCTGGACTCAATTCATTTAATGACACCGGTGGTGTGATAAATTGTCCTTTATTGGTTGTGTTTGCACTCAACCACTGGGGATGAAAATATGCAAAATAGGCTAATAAACCTGGTGCTGCAAACAAAACAACCAATAATAATAGCGCTATGTAATGACGACGAGTGGGGTTCATATTTTTTTCTTAATATTTAGGGCAATAAACAGAATTAAAATCAACAACGCGATAGCAAACCACTGCAATGCATAGCCATAATGACGCTGAGGCGGCATCGCAACAACAGCCCATTCACGCACATAACCATGAGAGGCAGGTTTTCCGAGGCGGATGATAAACGGATATACGGCTTTATGCAAAAATTGGCTGATTAAATGCGTATCAAGCAGCTCGACAACCGCCAAATCCGCTTCTTTTTTTTCAAGCGCCTGCCCCAGCAACCAGTTTTTTCCTGATGGATAATATGCACTGCCAGCCAGCTGAATCAGACCAGAGGGGGTTTCTGTGTTCGGAAAGCTGCGTCGCGTAACATCACCCTCGATCCAGCCGCGGTCAACCAATACGACTTTGCCATCAGCCAAAACCAGCGGTGATATCACATCATAGCCAAACTGATGTTGATAATGT
>CAMDBQ010000060.1 GCA_945889365.1 Legionella genomosp. 1
GAATGATTAACTGGATTACCCTGGTTATCAAGGCCTTTGCCATTGCTTTCCATATCGAGTTGCTGGATGTAGGGTACAAATTGCTCCAGTTGTTGGGAGTAAGTCAGGATTAGTGAGGTTTGTCTGAGTAAAAAATTGTTGTTCCATATCCCAAGCAAGGCAAAAATAACGGGTAAATTATATTTGAAATCAGCATCTCTAAAGTGTTCGTCCATGCTGTTTGCGCCGGCGAGAATTTGACTGAATGCCTCATACCCAATGGCAATTGCCGTGATTAAATTAATAGCTGAGCACAGAGAATAACGACCACCAACCCAATCCCAAATAGGCAGGATCGTGTGTATGCCAAACTGTTGTGCTTTTTTAACATTTGCTGTGACAGCGATGCAATGTTTTGCAACTCGTTGCTTGTCACCAATCCAGTCGATTGCTTTCTTGGCATTATATAGGGTTTCTTGTGTGGTAAATGATTTGGATGCAAAAATAAACAAGGTTGTTTCGGGCTGTAGCGTTTCTACAGCTTGTCCAAAACTGGTTGGGTCAACGTCAGAAATAAAATGATAGGTTAAATCACGAGATGTTGACTCTGAAAACGCTTTTAAACAAAATCGTGGTCCTAGATCAGAGCCTCCAATCCCGATATTTACAATGCTGGTAATGGGTTTGCCGGTAAAACCTAGCCATTGCCTGTTTCTGATTTGCTCCGAAATGAGGTGCATCGTATCCCGTGTCTGGTTGATTTCAGCCATTATATCTAGCCCATCAACTAAAATAGGGATATTTGCCGGAGCTCGCAATGCCGTGTGTAAAGCAGGTCTGCTTTCGCTGTGATTGACAATATGCCCAGACATTAATGCGTCTATTTTTTCATGCACATCCGTTGTTTCGGCAAGTGAAAGCAGTAATTCCATTGTGTCATGGTTAATGTGTTGATTTGAGTAATCAATATTGATATTACATGCAGAGACGTGAAACGGTTCTTTCTTATTATTCTTATCAGAAGAAAATGATGTATCTACTGAATGAGCATGGGCTGCGAGAGACGTCCATACGTCAATTTTGGTATTTGGCTTCATGTCATGTTACCTCCGTTAGAATAGATGCGAGGATGATACTATTTACACGTTTGTTTGTTAAGCCCATTTCCCTTAAAATAGCCTTACCAAATGTAAGCACTATACATCCGATCCGCGACGGTCTACCGTAGTAATGACTATGACCAATTTTTAGGTAAAAACAATGTCTGACTTTTTTGAAGATTTTACAAAGCGGCGAACATTCGCCATTATTTCTCACCCTGACGCAGGTAAAACCACGGTTACTGAAAAACTACTGTTATTTGGGGGTGCTATTCAGATGGCGGGAACCGTAAAGGGCCGCAAAGCAACCCGACATGCCACATCTGACTGGATGGAGATGGAGAAAGAGCGGGGTATTTCAATTACCACATCGGTTATGCAGTTTGTGCATAACCATCATGTGATGAATTTGCTCGACACCCCAGGTCATGAGGACTTTTCTGAAGATACCTATCGTACCTTAACGGCAGTTGACTCGGCCCTGATGGTTATCGACGTAGCCAAAGGGGTTGAAGATCGCACTGTTAAATTGATGGAAGTATGTCGCCTGCGCGATACACCAATCATGACGTTTATTAATAAGCTCGATCGTGAGGGCCGCGATCCCATCGATTTGCTCGATGAAGTTGAAACGGTACTGGGTATTCAATGTGCACCGGTAACCTGGCCTGTTGGCATGGGTAAACGATTTAAAGGCATATATCATCTTTATCAAGATATGATTTATCTGTATCAGTCAGGGAAAAATGCTCAAAAACAAGATGCATTAAAAATCAAAGGATTGGATAATCCGCAACTAGATGAATTACTCGGTGATACAGCAAAGGAGTTACGAGAGGAAATTGGTCTTGTTAAGGGAGCTTCCCATGAATTCAATTTGGATGCCTATTTGTCAGGTAAATTGACACCAGTCTATTTCGGTTCGGCCATTAATAATTTTGGTATTAAAGAATTATTGGATGATTTTGCACATTATGCACCGGCGCCCATGCCACGAATCACGCAAACACGTAAAGTTGATCCCCATGAAGAGGCGTTTACCGGGTTTGTTTTTAAAATTCAAGCCAACATGGATCCTAAACATCGCGATCGCATCGCATTTTTGCGCGTTTGTTCTGGCACGTACAAAAAAGGCATGAAATTAAGTCACCTGCGATTGGGTAAAGACGTTCAGATTGCAAATGCACTGACCTTTATGGCTGGTGATCGCACACAAACTGAATTAGCTCTTGCGGGTGATATTATTGGTTTGCATAATCATGGCACCATTCGGATTGGTGACACGTTTACTCAAGGTGAAGTACTTAAATTTACCGGTATTCCAAATTTTGCACCGGAGCTGTTTCGTCTGGTTCGTTTAAAAGATCCTTTAAAAAGTAAAGCATTGATTAAAGGCTTGATTGAATTATCTGAAGAAGGTGCAACGCAAGTATTCAGACCTTTGAACAGTAATCAATTGATTCTGGGGGCGGTTGGTGTATTGCAGTTTGATGTGGTCGCGCATCGCTTGCGACATGAGTATAAAGTTGATTGCCTCTATGAGGCCGTTAGTGTTTCCTGTGCACGCTGGGTGTATTCAGATGATGAAAAGGCAATGGCTGAGTTTCGTAACAAGGCTTTTGATTACTTGGCATTGGATGGCAGTGATACGCTGATGTATCTTGCGCCAACGCGAGTTAATTTGTCCATGGCACAAGAGCGATATCCTAAAATAGAATTTTCAGGAACACGCGAGCATTAAGTGTAGGAGCACGCGGGGCGTGCTCCTACAGTTGTTTAACCCAAATTTTTATATACTAGTGCAACTGGCTTTAATCGTCTTTTCACCACGATTAACCAATTCAACTCGGCCACCAGATGCAGCAGTAATGTAAAGTTGATCGCCAGGATGAACGAGTAGTTCCATACCATCACCTTTTGCTAATGGAGTACCGTTAAGTGAACCGGATTTACGTAAAATAGTGAACCCAATTGGGTTGTCTTCTGAGTCACTAATGATGGTGCACTTGGCTTCTATAGTCCAAAAAAAAATGTTGGTAAAAACTTGTGGCTCATTGGCTGGCAAAGTAAATTCGCATGATGAGGCTTGGCTGAACGTATGTTCTGTTATGGAGAATGCATTGGTGCTCAATAAACCAGTAGCACATAATAATAGGGTAAATCCGATTTTACGCAACATGTAATCCTCATAAATTAAAATAACCATGCAATTGTTACAAAAAACCGCCCCTTTGTCTATAGCATGCGCTTTATTATGTAAGAAATATGATTTCAATTGAGCAATGTATCCGTTTGCTATAGAGTTCGCAATTGCTATTTAGTCCAACATCATACTTATGGAAATTCTCTGTTTTTTTGCGGGGGTGTCTTTTGTTTGCACAAAAAACACCATGCTGTTGTATTTTTTATTTATTGCTCTGCTATTCAAACCGCGTTTGAGCAGTATTGCCTGGTTTATGGCCGCTGTTGTTTGGACGTTGACCCATCAAATTTGGGTTGCTGATCAATCACTGCCAAAATCGCGCGTGATCCAAAACGCTGCTTTACAAGGCTATATCGTATCCATTCCTACCATCACAACCAGCAAAACCCAGTTTCAATTTCAAATCACTCAACTAGATAAGAAACCTGCGCACGCTAAGGTATTGCTGTCTTGTTATAATAATTGCCCGGTTTTTAGTGCAGGACAAGAGTGGCAGCTAAATGCCAAATTGCAACAGCCTCAAAATTTAGCAAACCCGGGCGGGTTTGATTATGTCAGTTGGTTACACTCGCGCCACATGAGCTGGGCCGGTTATGTGCAAAGCGGGTCCTCTCGATTGATTACAAATAAAGCCAGCCTCTTCCCATTGCTTACACTTCGTCAGTCCATGGCAGAAAACCTGGCACATATTGATCCAGATAAAAAAACACTCGGTATTTTGCAAGCATTGACGTTAGGCATCACCACCTACATTGATAAAGACGGATGGGATCTTTTTCGACGTACCGGTACAACCCATTTAATGGTGATATCCGGATCACACATTGGCCTTGTTGCAGGACTCACCTATGGATTAGTAAAATGGATATGGTGTCGTTGGGGTTGGTTGTGTTTGAGATTTCCTGCCCCCCAATTCGCAAGTATTGCTGGATTGTTCATGGCCGGAGTTTATGCTTTGATTGCGGGATTTGCCGCACCGTCACAACGTTCTTTGATTGTGTGTTTCTTCATGCTCTTACGCAATTTTTGCAGTCAACGCTTTGGTGTATGGCAGGCTTGGCGTTATGCACTCTTTGCGGTGCTCGTCTATGAGCCGCATTCGGTCATGATGACGGGTTTTTATCTCTCATTTATCGCAGTGGCTATATTGGTGTTAATCAATCAACGCTACTCAGTGACCGGAGTACGTAAAAATTTAATATCGCAGATTGCATGTCTCGTTGGATTAATGCCACTCACACTATTTTGGTTTTCTTATGGTGCCGTGAATGGATTTATAGCCAATATAGTCGCTATTCCCTGGGTAAGCTTTATCATCGTGCCTCTTGGGCTATTTATTACCTTGTTTGGTCACTGGTTTGTTGTGCCTGGCAGCGTGACGATTTTGACGCATTCCATCGATTATTTATTGTATTACCTCAACTGGGTTGATTCCTTTGCGGGTGTTAACCTCGACTTTACGTTTACCCACTTTCTTACGCCATTGGCATTGATGGTATCAATTAGTATGTTGGTGCTGTTGCCACTCGTCCGATTAATTCCCATTCTTGTAATAATTGGCATTGGAGCTATTTTTCCAGGTTATGAAAAAATAAATATGGGTGAAGTTAAAATTGATGTGTTGGACGTTGGACAGGGACTAGCTGTAGTGGTTCATACAGCCAAACATATGCTGGTATACGACACCGGCGTTAAGTTTTACCAAGGAGGGGACATGGGCAGGATAGCCATCATTCCCTATTTGAAAACCTTGGGCGTGAAAAAACTAGATAAAGTGATTATCAGCCACCCCGATCTGGATCATCGGGGTGGTTTGGCATCATTGGAAGAAAAATATAAAATTGACGAACTCATCATTGATGATCCAGTATTTTACAAACGCGGCTCACCCTGCCATCACTATTCTGATTGGACTTGGGATGGCATAACGTTTCATTTTTTCCCCATTGCAACGCCAATCAAAAGTAAAAACAATTCTTCCTGTGTTTTACAGATCTCAACGGCAGCAGGGCAAGTTTTGCTAAGTGGTGATATTGAAAAGCCAGCAGAACAGTATTTGGTAGACACCTATGGTGATCAATTGGCGTCATCGATATTGGTGATCCCACATCACGGCAGCAAAACCTCTTCAACGCCGTTGTTTATAGAACACGTATCACCACAATATGCCATCGTTTCATATGGCTTTGATAATCGTTATCATTTCCCTCATCAGCAAGCCATGCAAACGTATCAGCGAAAAAATATCCCTATTTATAATACGGTTGACTGCGGCATGATGAGCGTACTTTTAACGGCAAAAAGCGTGGGTGATAAACCGATTTGTTATCGAGAAAATACTTGATTGAATGGCACAACACCAACTGCGCAAGGAATGGGTAGGCGCCGTACGCGCCTTCATATCCGCAGTGGTTATCCTTTTCCTATTTGATACGCTTCAAGCGCCAATGCATTAAAATAATCATAAGACATATAAAAATCGCCCCAATCCGCAGCATTGGATCCCCATGAGTTACGCAAAGTGAATAGTCCGAAATGACGTTTACCGGTTATATCCATTGCTACTGCTTCATCATCATATCCTGTGATCACCATCTCGTGGCCTGAGACTTTTGAGGTAGAGCTTAGCTCTTGAGCAATGTCTTCTGTAAGCACCCATGTATCACTAAAATAGTGATGCCAAGCGACGGCTCCTCCGGTACCCAAGTCCGCTCTGGGTAGTAAAACGCCAAATGCAACACGATTGCCTGCGTCTAAAACCGCCTTGACATCATCTGCAGCATCTTGAGTCGTGGTTGACTTGGAGGTAATTCTGGTTCGGTTAAATATAACTTTCCAGTCAAACGCATCGTTGGACAATATTTCACTGTACTGTTTATATTCATCGATAGACATGTCTGTGTAAAGTGTTGTGAAGAGAGGATATTCCTTTACCCCGCCACAACCATAGTTGCGTTGGTCTGCTAGATTAATGATTCCAAACTGGTCTATGCGATTCAAAATCTCTTTTCCCCATGAGCCATTCCAGCCACTGGATTCAGAGCCCTGCTGTTGAAGATAGCTCCCTAATTGCAATAGACATAACTGGCTGATGTAATCTCCTTTGCCTAGTTCAGCATCAATTGCTGCCGAGACCGCAAACGCTACACATGTTCCATGCTGCCCTTGATCCAATACGGGAACATTGTTCATTCCTAATTGTTTTTTTTTGGATGAGGGAGAGGCAGCATTAATACTGAAATCAGTAACGTGTTCTAAAGTACGCAGAATGCCTTTATATATTGTGTGCTGAGCCTTGTCAGACAGCTCTACTTCAAGTAGCGTAATATGCTTCATGTTAGATTGTGCATTGATTGGATGGTTAGTGTGATTTAGATGAACGGCCTGTTCTATATCACCAACGATATTGATCTCGCCACTAAAAGCCGGGCTGCTCAATGCCAGGAAAAGTATAATCGGCTGTACAAGTTGCTTAAACAAAATATCCACCCTCACTGGTTCATAAGAAGTGAATTGTATCATGAGTTAATTTATATTGAAAACTTCTTGATTAATTCGCGCCATTTTCGGCCAATAAGCGCGCCCGAAACAACAAATGACGTTGAGTGAAATTAAGTGCCGCGGTAATAATTTGAAATGCATTGGCATAGGCTCGCTGGTTATCATTAAAGTCGCCTAATTTATCTGTTCCACTAAATCTGGCAAGTCTTATCATCCATGGTGAGCAATCTGGACGAACATTATTATGAGGTTTTAACACCAGCATAAATGGGTTCACCCATAATCCGCACCAGCGACGATAGATTTCCTAAGGGGTAACTTTCAGGGTATAATATTTGGCATATTGATTAGCTGGAATTATTGTCTATGAGTTGGTTGAAAAACTTATTGCCGTCCAAAATCAGAACTGAGACGACACAGAAGAAAGGGGTTCCTGAGGGCTTGTGGGTTAAGTGCTTGGGTTGTACTGAAGTCTTGTATCGTTCTGAACTTGAAAAGAATCTTTCGGTTTGTCCTAAATGCAATCATCATCATCGGTTGTCTGCACGTGATCGGTTGGCGCAATTTTTGGATGATTCTTCCCAGGATGAAATTGCCGCTGATCTGGAACCGATTGATCGTTTGAAATTTCGCGATTCTAAAAAATATAAAGACCGAATTATACAGGCTCAAAAAGCCACCGGTGAAAAAGAAGCGTTGATTGTCATTAAAGGTACGCTGAAGCAACAGCCCGTCGTAGCCAGTGCGTTTGAGTTTCGGTTTATGGGTGGTTCAATGGGTGCTACTGTCGGTGAAAAATTTGCGCGTGCTGTGAATGCGGCGATGGCTGAAAAGCGGGCTTATATTTGCTTTACTGCGAGCGGCGGGGCTCGGATGCAAGAGGGGCTCTTTTCCTTGATGCAAATGGCTAAAACCTCTGCTGTATTGGCTAAGTACGCTGAGACTGGTTTGCCTTTTATTGTTGTCCTGACTGATCCGACGATGGGTGGTGTATCCGCCAGTTTTGCAAGTTTAGGCGATGTCATTATGGCAGAGCCCAATGCACTGATTGGGTTTGCTGGACCTCGAGTGATTGAACAAACGGTTCGTCAAAACCTACCCGAAGGATTCCAACGCAG